>JBILFC010000022.1:0-21246 GCA_044351785.1 Bdellovibrionota bacterium | reverse complement strand
TTCTTTAAGCACAAGTACTGCTTCATGCATTACTTCTTCACCAATTCCATCACCTGCTAGAACTGCGATTGTTTTTTCCATAACTATAAGTCCCTTGTAGAAAAGAACCTAGCTTGGTCATTTCTAAATTTATCAATCTCCATTTTCTTATCGAGGATATAGTCGATATCATCAAGGCCATGAATCAAGCAGTGCTTTCTAAATTGGTCATAAGAAAAATTATAAGTTGCGCTACCGACACTTACAACTTGCTCCTCTAAATCAACTGTAGCAGATAAAGACTTATTACTTGATTCTCTCAGTAGTGAATCAATTACATCTCCTGGAAGTGTAATTAATAATAAGCCATTCTTAGCACTATTACTTGTAAAAATATCAGCGAATGATTTAGCAATCACGACCCTAAACCCATAACCCATAATCGCCCAGACAGCGTGTTCCCGACTTGAACCACATGCGAAGTTATTAGCTGACAGCAAAATCTTAGAATTCTTTGTCTCTGGTTTATTAAAAATAGAATCTGGTTCAGAATCTCTAAGTCTTCTGAATAAATTCTGACCATAGCCATCCTTACTAGTACTAGTTAAAAACTGAGCAGGTATTATTAAATCAGTATCTACATCGTCCATTGGTAGCGGAGTTACAACAGAACTTATTTTTGTAAATTTATCCATTACTTGACCCCCTTACTAAAAAATGGAACCGGTGACGTTATCTTGCCAGCTATCGCACTAGCTGCTACCGTTGCAGGTGAAGCGAGATGCGTCCTACTTCCTGGTCCCTGGCGACCAACGAAATTTCTATTAGAAGAACTAATACACCTCTTCCCCGCTGGGACCTTATCATCATTCATCCCTAAACACATAGAACAGCCAGGCATTCTCACATCTGCTCCAGCATCAGTAAATACTTTGTCTAAGCCCTCGGCCTGCATCTCTGCTAAAACTCCCTCAGAACCGGGAACAATATACATTGTAACCTCTTTAGCAACTTTCTGACCTTTAAGAAGAGAAGCCGCAATTCTAAAATCTTCAATACGACCGTTAGTGCATGAACCAATAAAAGCCCAGTCAAGTGGGACACCTTCCACAGCGCTACCAGCATCTAAGGCGATGTATTCCAAGGCACGCTCCAAGGCCATTTTATCTTGCTCAAAAACATCTGACAGAGCAGGAATCCGCTTTGTGATCTCACAAGCCTGAGACGGATTCGTACCCCAAGTAACCATAGGATCTAAGTTACTCACATCTATTCTGATCTCTTTATCATAACTTGCTCCATCATCGGTTGCAAAAGACTTCCAGCTTTCAACTGCTCTTTCCCAATCCTCTCCCTTAGGAGCCCTAGGCTTATCTTTTATATAAGAGAATGTAACTTCATCAGGAGAAATTAGTCCAGCTCGAGCCCCGCATTCAATACTCATATTACAAACCGTCATCCTCTCTTCCATGCTCATAGCCCGAATAGCCTCACCACAGTATTCAATCACATGGCCATTTGCTCCCCCTATTCCAATCTCAGAAATTAACTTTAGAATTGCATCCTTCGAATAAACTCCAGGTTTAAACTTCCCAGAATATTCAACTTTCATCGTCTTTGGCTTTTCCTGAAGTAAGCAGCCTGTAGCAAGTACGTGCCCCACCTCAGAAGTTCCAATTCCATAAGCTAAAGCTCCAAAGGCGCCGTGTGTTGAAGTATGAGAATCTCCACAAACAATGGTCATGCCGGGTTGAGTTACCCCTAGCTCAGGACCAATAACATGCACTATTCCTTGGCGCCCACTACCGAAATCAAAAATCGGTACATTATGCTCAGCGCAATTTTTTCTTAAAGTTTCTACCTGATTCTTAGCTGCTTCATCATATATCTCAAGCCTATTTTTCCTAGTTGGAATACTATGATCTAAGGTCGCTAATAACCTACTTGTATCAAAGACCTTCAAACCTTTTTCTTTTAAAACCTGAAAAGCCTGGGCAGAAGTCACCTCATGAATCAACATTAAATCAATAGCAAAGACCGCTGGATGCCCTTCCATCTTAGTAACAACATGTGCATTCCAAATTTTATCGATTATATTCTCTTTCATCCTAACTTATCCTAAAATTCTGTTCGATATACGCTTTATTGACAGCATCAATGAATGCTTTCATCGCAGAAATTTCAATATCTTGATCCGATCCCGATCCCTCATAAAGATCTCCTTTATGATCCGTGATAACTATTACGGAGATACTCTCAGCATCAAATCCACTTCTACCAGATTGACTCTTGTGGCTATGAATATTTACTGGGAAAAACTTATCAACTGCCTTTTTTAATGCAGCTAATGCTGAGTCCTTACCAGTATGTACCTCTTCAATATTACCTTTTAAATTGAATAAAACACCTTCAAGTTGAACCGAAGAATTATTTGCAGTACGACTATAATTAAAACTATCTATCCTAATAGGACTACGATATGCAAAATATCCAAGCACTACCTCTTCATCCGTAACCCCCTTTCGCCTATCTTTATAAAAAGTCTTTATACTTTGTGCAATCTCAGCTTTTTCAGAATCTAAACATTTATAACCCGCGCTTTCTATTAATGCTTTTGCATGATTACCACCACTTAATGGGCCGAATAGAAAACTAATCTCCTTTCCAATTTCCCTTGGATCAAAGGGCTGATAACATAATGGATCTTTAAGCACTGCATTCGTGTGACCACCAGAAGAATGCCTTGCAGCGTTACCACCACTAACAGGCCAGTGAGCTTGAGTTTTAAGCATATGTGAACTTACAAAATCACACACCTCTTGAAGGGAAGAGACATCAACGCTTGTATAGTACTCTCGGCCTTCTTGTTTACCGAAAGTTTTGATTATCATGATAATAGCTTCAAGTGCGGCATTTCCAGCTCTTTCTCCAACTCCGTTAAAGCAGCCCTCTATCTGTCTGGCAGGTCCTTGATAAACCGCATTTAATGAATTCTGAACCGCTAGGCCAAAGTCGTTATGACAATGAGTAGACCAAATTACTCTATTCTGAGGATACTCTTTAGCGATAATTTCTGCATGCAACTTCAACTTTTCAACATAATATTCACCACCCTCAAACTGGCAACTTCCACCAATAGTGTCAGGGCAATTTATAACTGAAACTCCTGCCTCTACCGCCGCTCTAAAAAGATCTGTCGTAAAATCAAAATTTTCACCCTGTCTTGAATATCCTTCCGGACTAAATTCTACTTCAAATCCAGCATCAACTGCTCTTCGTATGAAAGAGCCGACATTCTTTGCAACTAAACTCTTGCTAGCTTTATCCCCTAAGGATAATTCCATTAAACCTGGCGCAACAGGTACATAAGTATGAAGTCTTCCCCTCCCGCTTGCTTTAAGTGGAAGTAGGGATTCTATAGTGCGATCAATCTGCTCATCTCTTAACTGACAAAGGGCTGCAATCTTAGGACTCTCTTTCATCCCTGCATAAAGTTCAGCTATTGTTTTAACAATTTCAAAATCAAGATCACTCGCGGAAGGAAAGCCAGCTTCAACTACATCGACTTTCAGTTTAGCTACTAACTTTGCATATTCTATATTATGCTCAAAGCTCATCCCCGCCCCAGGGCATTGTTGCCCATCACGTAATGTGGTATCGAATATAAATATTCGTTCTCTTTTTTCCATTTTATCCCTAGAGTATAAATTAATCTCTTGAATTTACTATCTACTAGAAAACATAAATATGACTTCTAGTAAACTAAAAGAAATCATACTCATCGACTTTAACTATTGAGGGGAGTCTTCTAATTCATCATCTATAATATCGTTACACAAATCAACACAGTCGTTACAAATATAAACACGATCGCCCGCAATCAGTTTTCTACAATGCTCCTGGTCTGCACCACAAAAATCACAAGTTGGAAGAAAATACTGTTTATTTAAAGCATAAATAGCTTGCCTCATAGCTTCATAGACTATATAGATATTCTCTTCTTCAGGAACGATAGCTGCTGGAATACATAAATAAGGCTTAATTTTTTTCTCTTGAAACCATAACTTCCTCCATTCAGGGAACCAGATCCGATCAAATCTGTACATAGTATTTTCTAATGCTAAGAAATTCAATTTCAGCTGTTCATACTCATCTTTTAAATAATTTCCTTGATTATCGACAAGCTCCTCTAACACTAAATACTGATTTAAACTTAACAATAATGATTTACAATTCTGAATATGCTTAAGCATAGATTCCTTACTGTAATCGGGATCGTAATCATCGATATCCCATGCTACTTCTGGACTTTCGGCATTTCTAGCGTCATTGAGGAGTATGCAAAAGTTAGCTACACAGCCACAAGAATGAATTAATAATTCATCTACATTATTCGGATTCGCCTTCAAATAATAATGAATTGAAAGAAACCATTTAGCAATGTCATAGCAGTGCATTTCATCAGCATCACTTAAGATGTCACTAAAATGTTTGGCAGGAAATTCCATACTCTACTCCTTTTCTATCCAATAAGTTTGTTTATGCACCTTACTCTCTAAAGACTTTAAGATACATTCAGCATCAAGCTTAGTAGTAAGAGATCCTATTTTTACAGGATTCCCATCATCGCCCTGACGCCATACTTGATTCTGTAAATTATAATTTTCCTTTAAATCATATTCAGGAAATTTCCTTGAGTAATGTTCAAGCATTTCTTGTGTTTCATTCTGAAACCAATCGGGCTCATATTTAACAATATAATCCTTCCACTCCTGCATATGCCTTTCGACATGATCTGGATTAGGCTCAGTAGCACAGATAGTTCCGTTATTCTTCCCCATATGAAAAAATTCCATCGCTATCTTTAGACCACAATCACATTCGGCAACCCAACAATCGAACTCTCCTAATCCCTCTTCTATTAAAACCAAAGGTTCAAATTTAAATAGCTCTAAAGCCTTCTCTCTAGTCATTTCAAAATGTAAAACCCTAAACCAAGGTCGCTTTACTTCATATATTAAATTGGGGTCTATAAACTTCACTATGCACCTCTGTGTCTTATCTAATATTAAAGATTATGTGAAAAATCACTTAGAATGATACACATTCACTAACTCCTTTCATAACTTTATTAAATTCACTCGCCGGCCAAGGTAAGTATTTTCTAGTTTTTCATTTTCTTAGAGGTTCTAATGTCCTTTTTTAACGACGATGATAATAATTTCTTTAAACCCATATCTTTTCAAAGTGCTAGCGATAAGACCAGTTCATGGGCCTTTGAATCATCTTCCAATAAATCCGCGGATGGATTTAATCCATTCTCTCCAGTGAATACAAGTTCTAGTAATGATAGTGGTTCTAAAGGCAATTTTTTTAGCTCTAGTGATAATAAAGAGTCCAACGCATGGGGATCTTTTGGATATAATTCACTATCAAAGGATCAAGATGTTTCTATTTTAAAGCAGCAATCAGAAGACAGTAATCGCTTCGGTCATTGGACATCTCAAACAAGCTATCTAGAAGCTGATAATGCAATTGATAACTTAGAGTCAAAGGATTGGAGTTCAAGATTTGGGAATACCAGTTGGGCTTATGAAAAGGAAAAAAGTGAAAATAACTCAAATTGGGCTTTTGAAACCTCTTCTAAAGACAATTCGTCCGATAATTGGGCATTTTCTCGGCCGAAGGAAGAGTCTGAATCTTGGGCTTTTAAACAGTCCGAAAATAGTTCCAGCTGGTCACATGACTCACCTAAGTTAGAAAGGTGGGGCTACGATTCTGTCCAGAAAGGATCAAATAGTGATAATTTTAATTTCTTTGCAAGAAAGACTGATGATGAGTAGAATATACTAAAGTATTGCAATTAATTAATAGAGTCGCTGAATGACGCTAAATAGCTGTAAAGCACATATCCTCGTCGACGCTGACTCCTGTCCCGTTAAGCAAGAAATCTACAAAGTTGCACTAAGACACGAAGTACCAGTGAGCATAGTGTCCAATAGTCATATTCAGACCCCTACTTATAAAATTGTTAAATTTATTCTAGTAAATTCTAACTTTGATGCCGCTGATGATTATATTGCAGAGAATGCCAATGAAAAATCAGTAGTTATAACAGCAGACATACTTTTAGCTGACAGATGCCTTAAAAAAAAAGCTACGGTAATCGCACCAAATGGAAAGCCATTTACTGTTAACTCGATTGGCTCTGCAGTAGCAAGCAGAGCGCTTTCAGAGGACCTAAGAGCTAGCGGAGAAATAACAGGTGGCCCGCCACCATTTTCTCAAACAGATAGATCGAAATTTTTAGACAGCCTGCATAATGCCCTAACAAAACTTAGATAAGGAAATAGGGCAGTATCTTATTTAAGCGCAATAAATGCGCCTCTATGAGTCGTATACCAATAACTTAAACAGTGATAATAGCTTCTAAAATTAGAGTTCAAAACACTCTCTCTAAGTGAATCATAAGTTAACCAAAAGCTATATTCATTGTCTAGTGATGACCAGGTTCTAGTATTTTTAATCTCTTGAGAATCCTCATTTGAATGTTCAAATATTGCTCGACCACTATAACTTTTACCATTATAATTAATTGTCTCCAAGTCCCCTAAAGCATAATCTGGTTCCCATGGTTCATGACCAACAAAATGCGTATTAAGATATAATAAATTTTCACATACTGAAGATATAGACTCTATAAATTTAAAACAGTCTGGATAATATAAATGGTACAATATGCCCGAGCAAATAACGACATCAAATGTACCATACTTCTCAACTGAAAGATTTCTAACATCGTCTTGTATAAATTCTAAATTAGAAAGGCCTAGTATATCTTTAGTAAAAATAGCTTTCTTAATATTAGCTTCTCTTCCCTCTATTCCAAGAACATTTGCCCCTTTTTTAGCAAATTCGATAGACATCCCCCCCTCAAATGACGCTAAATCAAGAACGCTTAGCTGATTTAATGGCTTATCAATAAAATCTTCAACCAGTCGTACAACCTCTGGAAAACCTATCGGTATTTCCTTCTCTGTAGTATAGACACCCCCTCCTAAGTAAGTCTTATGAGCTGTCCATGGCCCATATTGAAGCTCTACTTGCTCTCTCCTAGCTAATATTTCTTCTTTTTCCATAATTGCTATCCGAAGACTTACCTATTCTCTATCCGATTATAATCATAATAGCCAAATTCGATTGGCCTACTTTTCTTAAAATATTCATGTGCCCAATCGCTATAATTCCAAAAACGACTATCACTTCGCCTAATCCCAAACTTATCAATCATTTTAGAATAATCAGCCTCAGATTTTATACCCTGAATAGTAGTAAGAAATGAACTAAGCTCACTTTTCTTAACTTCATAAAAAGCATTAGGATAAGCTCCTAATAATCCTTTAACAACGGTTAATTCATCTTCCTCTGGCAGTCTTCTGTCATCCTCAAATAAGGGCGTAGCAACGTTACTGTAACCAGAGTCTTGTAACAAAGTATATGCTTCAGTGCTCGAACCTTCTACGACCTTCAAAAATGCTACTTGAGGCATGTACCTAACCCACTCACCCCTGCCACTATTTATTTTTCTTAACTGTTGGGAAGTATAATCTTTAGATTGTTCAATATTGTAACTTTTATTTAGTACAGGTGCCAAGTTCTTTCTAACTATTTGTAGCAATTCTTTCTTAGGATTATCTGTTTTAAATTTATAACCAGGAGCAAGGGGTAAATTCTTATCCCCCCAAGTTAGATAGTCTAAAGTACGACTAGAAGCATCTCTGTACCAGAAATCCCTTTCCTTTTCTCTAAATTTGGGGGGAAGCAAACTTAGGAAGTTATATTCTCCCTCCATCCTCAAGAAATCCATATACAAGCGCGAATTCAATTGATGCCCTAAATTCCCAAATACATCATAGCCCGCTACTAAATGATAGTGAATTCTTTCAAGTAACGGATAACCAATTAACCAGAGTGTTTTAGGATCATCACCAATAAGTCCTTTTACTACAGTGGCTGCGTCATTATGCCTAAAAATTGTTAATGCCGCATTCTCATTATACCCTTCTCCAGTCCAAATAAGATCTAGTCCTGTTGCTGGATCCACTTGATATATTTTTTTTAGTCTTTCGCGTTTAGCTTTAAGATATTCCTTCTGTAATGAAGAATACTTAATCCAAGTTGAAGCAATAAACGCATTACTTGATTCCTCCGCAGGCAATCTAAGATTACTAGATTGTTCTTCTAAAAAATCATCTTCATCCTTTAACTGAGGTAGATCAGGATTAACGAACATAACCCAAAACCTATCTTCAATTACATTTAATGCTGTCCTACCCCTGCAAACTGGACCTTTAATGAAGTTCATAATAGTAAATTCTGCTTCATCCAGCATGAATTTATACCGAGAATGCGCTGGAATTAAAGAGAATACCTTAAAGGGGTTGGATGCATCCCTTATGTCATATGAAGGCAAACTCGCTACTTCAAATATTGGATTAAGAAACAACTCCTTCCACCTATCCATTTTAGTCTCAGAAAGAAGATATGGCATATGAGTTTTAGTTGTTATCGTTGAACGTTCCGGCCATAGTCTATAATAAAACTTATCAGATCCAGGACTATCATAAGGTCTAACAGTAGGAATGATTTCTATCGGCTTACCTGAAGGTGTTCTAGATCTTACAAGTTTAAAAAAATGATTAGTATTTTCAAAGTGCAAGCTAGCTAAGAAAAGATGCTCGTAGATATATCTACTCATCAACTTTTCCTTATTGCTTTCACCATTAAAAAACTTCTCCCATCTTAAAACCTCTTTCGAATACCTAGACTCAGATTTAATTTTTACCTTAGCTCCATTTGCAATCCACTCCTTTAAAACCTTAAACTCACTCTCTGATAAATTAGGCAATCCATATGGCATGCCCCACAATGGAAAACTTTTTGCAAAATAAGGAAACTCCTCTATTGAAGGGCATTGCTGTGTTCTATCAAGGGAAAAATCATAACTTGATCCTAATATTTTAGCTTCAAGGTGCGCATTATTCCTTTTTAATTCAAGCATTTTATAAAGAGTACTGCCCTCTAAATTAGCAATTTTAGTCTGTTCTCTTTCGTTTAATACTGGATAAAAATTCTTCTCCCTCCAAGCTTCAGTACTAACGGCATCTATAAATAATCTTGTAGGCTCAGATGCTAATATTCTTCCAGCATCATAAACTTCCTTCTTCGTAGCTCCCCTATCAATCCCCTCATACGCACTTAACTTAAGTTGACAAGGAGCGTCATAACACGCATGACAAACGACACATCTCTTATCTAAAATTGGCTTAACCTGACTAAAATAATCTGGTCCCTTAGAATGACTGACAACCCTAGGCCTAACCTCCGCCGGCCCATACACATTATCCAACTCATGTTTCATAGCAATCGCACAACCTGCAAATACAATATATGATAAAAGTAAAATTAACTTAGGCTTCATTTAGTGTTTTCTCCCTTTAAAACTTCCTCGGACCTTCTAATAAGCCAATCGCTATTTCTCTCTGTTCTTCCAAAATTCTAGATAGTACCTGCCTCGTTGTTAATGGATTGGCTAAGACAACACGAAAGACTACGATTAGTTCATGATTGTACTTTACTGGATCTAGAGTTGTTCTAGAAACGAAGGTTTGACCAGCAGCTCTTTGTCTTTTCTGAATTGAAACTGTTAGTTTATTTAAGAAAGAGTTAATGTTCCGAACTTCCTCTGGTGTGGCATTTTGTAGTTTCTCTTTTAATTCAGGAGGAACATACCGATAAGTTAAAATGTTCAACTCTGGTTCAGTTATGAGTTCAAAATCATTAGTTTCCTGAATTGCATTGGCAAATTGTTTTGCTTTCCCAACTCCTAAATCCACAAGTAACTCATACCCCTTTCGCCCAATACATCTAAGGCCTGAATGAATAAGTAGCGCCATGCCAGGACGAGAACCTTCTAGGGTATGCTTACCTAAATCTCTAGAACCTTTTCGAATAATATAATTAGCATTCTGTTCTATGCTTTTTACTGAGGTTGGATCGCGGTACAACACCATACCAGAACCCATGGGGACATATAGTTGTTTGTGCCCGTCGATAGTTACCGTATCAGCCTTTTCGATACCGCGAAGTAAATTTCGGTAGCGATTAGAAAATAAAGTAGGCCCTCCCCAGGCGGCGTCTACATGAAAATGACAAGCTTCATCCTCAGCAATTTTCGCCAGATCATCAAGCGGGTCAACGTTTCCTGTCTCCGTAGTCCCTGCAATTCCAATCAAAGAAAGAATTTTTATGTTTTTTTCCTTTAATGTCCGGATTCCAGATAAAAGAGCTGATATGTTAATTTTGTTATGTGCAGTAGTTTCAATACTAACAAGATTTTTCTTACCAATCCCTAATAAATCTGCAGACTTCAACAAAGAATAATGCCCACGACGAGAAACCAGGATAGCTAGTCCACTATAACCATATTCAGCCATCCCTGCCCAAAGACCATCTTTACTGACTCCCTCAAAAGTTCCCCTTGCAGCAAGTAGTTTATTTCGTGCGACCCACAAGGCTGTAATATTAGCAATTGTACCCCCAGAACAAAACGAACCAAGGGCTAAGGATTTATTATGAGTATGCTCCGCGTAAAACTCATCTGAGAAATCGTATATTAAACGATGAAGCATTCCCAAGACTTGTTTCTCTAAAGGCGTAAATGCTTTAGCCGTCTCTATCTTGACCTGATTCTGATTGAGCGCAATCATTATCTTTGTTAAAGGTAACATAAAATAGGGGAGAGCTGAAGTCATATGACCTACGAATGCCGGCGAGGCAGTATGTACAGACTGTGCAACTACTTTTTCCAAAAGAAACTGTGCTTGATCGCTTACAAACAAGGGCTCCTCTGGAATACGAGTATCTAAGAAGTCTTGTTCTAACTGATTAGGACTCTTTTCAATTGTTACAATATGAGCTCTAAGAAATTCTGCTAAATTCTTTGAAATATTAGCTTCGATTTTCCCAAGGGTAGTAGTTTGATCCTCGGGAACTGTAAAAATTCGCCTCAAACTATCAAGCGTAGCTACGGCTTTTTTCTCGTTAAATAATTCAAGATCCTTGGCTGTATTTGAGTTCATTCACCAATACATTCCTTCCCTTTATTCCTAACATCACCAACCGCCTTACCAACATTAGTAGTTATTAAATTCTCATATGCTGGTTTTAAAAGCGAATCTATTAAATCTTCTTTACTTTCTTTCGCTAACCAAATTGAGATATTATCCTTAGTTAAAATTACTGGCATTCTATCGTGGATTATTGAGGTTTGCTCATTAGCCTGTTTTGTTATTATGCAAATTTTTACTTTTCCATCCCCTTCCTCATAGATAGCGGCGAAAGGGCTTATACTGTCAGTAGCGCTTTTTATATAGTACGGCTTAGGTGAGCTTCCCTTCTCTCTTTTCCACTCAAAATAGCCATTAGCAAGCACCACACATCTTCTCTTTTTATAAGAGTCCCTAAAGCTCGGCTTTTCTCTGATAGTCTCACTTTTTGCATTTATTAATAATCCTGACTTATCCTTCATCCAAGCTGGCGTTAGGCCCCATTTAGCTATCTCAGGCTTCTTATACTCTCTCAGTATTAGAACATCATCAGTGGGACAGATATTATAAGATGGAATAAAGTTAATTCTTATTTTAGTTTCAAGAAAACTTTCCAATTCACCTGAATCAGAATAATAGGCAATTCGGCCACACACAAACTAGCTCTGACCCTCTGCATTTTTCCAATCATCAAAACTTGTTACTCTGAATCGTCTCTTAAGCTCATCCTTAACACAGGCATCAATAGCTTCCATAAACCTGTCCTTCCCTAGGATTCTCTCTAAGGACTTCATCTTACTCTCGGTAGAGGCGTAAAGCTCACCAAGCTCCACGGGAGACATTTTAGTCATTATCTGATTAAGAGAATTGGATACAAACTCCTGATACTTAGTCCTTTCAGGTGAATTCGTTAATGGTACATCACTATCTTCAAACTGAGTTACTGTTTCTTTCGCTTCCCTTTTTAAAGGCTGAGGCTGAACTCTTTTAGCTTTAAAAATTTTATGTTCAGGTCTAATAGAATTACCAGATCCATTATTATAACTAGTTTTAGTACGATCCTCTGGTAATGCAATTTTATATGGACTTTCAACTGCTCTATAAAGAAATCCAATCGGATTCTTAGACACCCGTTTATCATTGCAATGAACAAGTTCATCGTAGAATTTAATAATTTTCTCTATTTTAACTAAATTCTCTTCTCCTTGGGTAGCCAATAACTTTTGAGTCTGAAGATATGATAAGCCCCTTTCTATAAGCAATTCTTGTAGTTTTAAAACTGAAGGAGAATTAGTTTCTAAATTTTTATTACGCTCAGGTTTACTTACCTTAGGTGCTTGATTAAATGGTTTATTCTCTTTTTCATACACAACCCTAGGTTGACTATCTGCTTCTTCCCTATGGCCCTTTACTATCCTTAAAATAGTATTAGTCTTATCTCCAGAGTATTCAAAAGCTGAAATAAATCCTAGAGACTTTAATTCATCAAGAGCTGGGGCTAATTGTTGCTTAATGCTCGAAGTGTATTTATAAGTTCTAGACAAACCAAGCTTTTCAAAGGCTAAGGTATATAAATGCGCATCAACTGCATTTTTAAAATAAAAATGTTTATCTAAATACCTATAAAGCCGCCTTGAAATCGCACTTTTTAAAGTAAAATAAAGATCTAAATCGAGTTTCTTAATATAACCAGATTTAAAAGAATCAAAGAGCATATCGCTCCAGATAAAAAATGAATTCTTTTCTCCACTCGCTCTTTCATCATTTATCTCATAGGCATCGATAATACCAAAGTTAGAAGTTTGATAAGATTTAGTTGAGTTATCATAGAATGAATTCGTCGACCTAATTCTCACACCACTTAGTCGATCTAAAGATTTTATTAATCTTTGATAGCTTCTTCCCTCAGTACTCCATCTAAGAGCCCTTAGAAGCTCATAACGCGTGAAATATACCTTTGGATCTCTAAAACCTTGGTCGAAGCTTAATCTCATAAGCCCTAAAACTACGTCGTCATCCGTAGAAGTCGGCAGACCGAACTTATCTGCCCCAGTAATAATCCACTTTCTTTCTACCATCTCACCTTCAGGACTTCTGGTAAAATCAGTAAATTCTAATGTTTTAATTTTGGAATCAACACGCGTAGAGAGGACAGCTAAAGGAAATTCTGCTAAATTCATTTCATCCCGTGAGAAATTAGATCTCAACTTGGTTGAAACAGATACTTTCTTTGAATTTGTTTTTAAAAATTTTTCTTCAATCATTCACTAAAAAACTTAATACAAAAAGTTTAACTCACTTAAAACAAATCTTTTAACGCTCTGATTAATTGAATGTTTTTACTTTAATTCACTTTAACTAAACGTAACGTTAGCTTTATCCGTTGAGTACATCAAGAGTACTTTGTTTAATCGAATAGTATATCTAGTACAGGGAAATTATATATCATAAATACAAGTACTTAAGCCCATAAATTTATTTGAAAACACGATGTAATTTCTTTCATTACACGATTCTGTGTAGTTCAATGCACGAAGTTTTTATGCTCGGTGCACGTTAGTCTTATGTCAGGTCCCGAATATTTATTGTAATTCACGATACTTATGTCTGTTTCACTATAGAGAAATCAGATAATTCTTAGGTAAGCGGTTATGGACTTATCTCAGTACACGGGTAGTTAGGTTGAGCTATAGTGTAATGAGTTAAGATTTCTTATTTGAAAACACGATAAAAGTTGAAAAACTTAAGAAGGTTTTTAAATAAGCTAATATTATTAACGGTTTATAAATTTAGTTTAAGTTATATAAAGCAATGTGGCAGTAACATTTATCACTAAGTCATTGAAAATTTCAATTAGAACTTAATTTTATCGTGCATCGTACTAAGTACTTAGGTACTGTGATTCGTATCAAGTAGCTTAAAGTTTACTCAGAATATGCTTAGAGATGCCAATTTTATTGGCTCTTTTTGACCTTTAGTATTTTACTTATTTCAAATCACGTGTAGACTCTATTCAACTCTTTTAAGCAAAAACTGAGTTTTATTTTCTTTTGAAAGGAGCTTTAAAGTGCACTTAAATACTTACGCAATTGTAAATCAGAAAGGTGGAGTTGGAAAAACAACTACATCTGTTAACTTATCAGCATCTCTGGCGGAGGCTGGATATAAAGTACTCGCAATAGATATCGATGCGCAGGCAAATATGTCAGCACATTTTGGGTATCCTACTGACGAACCTATTGTGGAGGGAAAGTCTAGTTATAAGAAGTCTATGTATGATGTCCTCCGTTATGAAACTCCACTTGAGGAGATCATCATAGAAGTAGATGATAACTTATCTCTAGCACCTTCTAGTCTTCTTCTGAGTGCAGCAGATCTTGAGCTGGGCGGAGTAATTGGTCGAGAGCAGATTCTAAGGCGGGCGCTTAGTTCGGTACACGATAAGTATGATTTTGTTATTATCGATTGTCCTCCGTCTTTGGGTTTATTGTCTCTTAATGGTTTAGTCGCAGCCTCTAAAGTTATAGTACCTGTTCAGAGTGAATTTTTGGCTCTTCACGGAGTACGTCAGCTCCTCGATACAATAGATCAAGTTAGAACAGCCTATAATCCAGCTTTGATTGTCGGTGGTGTTCTATTATGTCTTCATGATTCTAGGAGACGACTTGATAAAACTGTGGCAGATACCGTTCGAGAATATTTTGGAGATTTAGTTTTTAATACAGTAATTAGAACTAATGTAGCCCTTGCGGAAGCTCCAGCTAGGGGATGTTCAATACTTCGGTATGATTCAAAGTGTTCTGGAGCAGACGATTATAGAAACTTGGCAAAAGAGGTCTTAAAAAATGAGTCGCAAAGCATTAAAATTCGAAATCAATCCGTTGCTTAGTGGTCCTTCTCTGGATGTAAGAACCAGATCAGGAAGCCCATACCGGATACTACCTATAAATGACATTGATGTTGATCCGGATCAACCAAGGCGTTCTTTCGACGCGGAATCTATAGCGGAACTTGCTTCTTCTATCGAAGCTCATGGTCTTTTATGTCCAATTCTTGTTAGGGCTACTGAAGGCGGAACATTTCGTTTGGTCAGCGGAGAAAGGCGTTTAAGGGCGTGTAGAGCGCTTGGGTTGGATACGATTCCTGCGATATTGGATACTCAGGATGGTGAGCAGTCAGATATATTAGCTAAGCAGCTTGTAGAAAATATACAGAGATCAGATCTCAATCCGATGGAAAGAGCCTTAGCAGTAGGGCAATTAAAGGAAAGATTTAATCTAAGCGTAAGAGAGATCGGTGTAAAGCTTGGATTATCAAAGTCTTCAGTACAGAGAAGTATGGATCTATTAAATCTTCCTGATGATCTGCAAGCAGCCTTAATATCAGGTGCGCCTGAAACTAAAGTTATTCAATTGGCAAAAGTAGCTGACGTTTCTAAGCGTCGGAAGCTTCTTGATAACTTAGAAAAGTTAAATAGAGACGAGTTAAGTTATTTATTGGAATCAGGTGGAGATATTGAAGAACTGTCCCACCGTGGGACAGTAGGTTCCAAAGATGACATTTCTAGCAGAATAGGGGACTCTAAAACTCAAATAGCAGATCAGCGAATAGAAGATGAGCTTAGAAAGGGACTTGGACTAAAGATTTCTATTAAGAGGAATCCAAAATCACCTGAGAAGGGGCGTATTGTAATTGATTTTTACTCTAAGAGTGATTTATCGGAGATATACGATAGGTTGAGACCATAGGGATTATTTAAACTGGAACCCTTCGACTTCCCCTCGATAAACTCGGGGTTGCTCCACTCGGCCTGAGCTCGTCGCAGGCAGGGCAGGGGAAGGTGAGGTAGGGAAGAGGAAAAACAGGGCGATGCCCTGTTTTTTATTGTGTAAAATTCAAGGTAATTTGTAGGGGTAGGGTTTACCCCTACCCGCCAAAGGCACCATAGTAATTCTGCTTATGATTAAATCTGCGGGCGACCGCAAGGGTCGCCCCTACAGTCTAAAAACCCCTTCCATTCTTTCACCCTTCCTGTTAATTTAGTTGAATATAATCATTTAACAATCCACTTTATGCCAACACAGCTATCCTTATCCAACTGTCCCACGGTGGGACAGCATAAAGATTTTGAATCTCAATATCAGTTTTACAAAGAACTAGCTCAATCAGCTATAGCGGAATATTTGTCATCCTTTTCGAGGGAACATTCTCTCTATGAATCTCTATCTTACACACTAAGTACCGAGGGGAAGCTATTCAGACCTGTATTTTCATTGGCTGTTGGAGATTATCTAGGGCTTGATTTAGTGGCTCTTTCTAAGGTTTCTTTACTCCTAGAGTTACTACATGTTTCTTCTTTAATACATGATGATCTCCCAGCGCTAGATAATGATGATCTGAGGAGAGGTAAGCCATCTTGTCATAAGGTATATGGGGAGGGGCATTCTATATTGTTAGGTGATTTTCTAATTGCTGAAGCATATTCAATAGTAGCTAATAATGTGGCTGAAGGTGATATTGTTCGTAAACTTGTTAGCGCGATTGGTTCTGCATACTCTGATCTTTGTCTAGGGCAGGTCCTAGACCTAGAACTTAGGGGGAAAAATTTAGAGCAATCAGAAGCTTTAATTGAGTTGGAAAGAATTAATGCTCTTAAGACAGGGGCCCTCTTCGAGCTTTCTGTTAGAATTCCATTAATCATTTCTCGGGCTGATGAGAAGGTAGTTAGCGTGATAGAGGAATACTCTCGTAACCTTGGTTTACTTTTCCAATTATCAGACGATATTCTTGACGCAAGTAGTGATGTTAAGGCCGGAAAAGAGAGGGAAATCAACTACATAGATGTGTTAGGAATGACAGGAACAGAGGCTAGGGCTGAAGAATTAGTTCAAAGCACGATTCAAAGTCTTAACTCACTTCACGATAGGGCTAATGACTTCCTCCATCAGTGCGTGCATTTTGCAAGGGGAAGAAAGGATTAGCGGGGTATAGCTACACTCCTCTCTCTATTCTTTAAAATATTATCTGTTCCTAGACTATTTATGTCTATATAGAGTTCGCTTAACTTTTCATATTAGCATTCTATTAAGTAAGAAATAATGATCTTGAGATTGGGATATTCTAGAGGAAGTGAGGGTCTTGTAGTAATCGCTTCTTATCTACTGGGTATGGCATTTATATGGCTGAATGCGTTTGCTTGCTTCAATATTAATGATGATGGAGTTCTATCTCATCTTGCAGAACGGGCTTTAAATGGGGAGCTACCTCACATTGACTTTGAAGACTCATATACTGGTGCTCTGACATACTTACATGCATTGTCATTTAAGATAGGCGGAGAAAGCATCGCATCTAGAAGATACTGTTTAATATTAGCCTCTGCGCTCTTTGTCGCCTATTTAATGCAGTATCTGCGAAGATCAGGATGTTCTCTTTACCTTATCTTATCTGCCCAGTGGCTTTTTATCTTAGGTGGGCTATTACACTTTCCTGAGTCCACTCCTAATTGGTATGTCATTTATTTGGGGGTAATCGCTTTTACTAGGATTATTAAATTAGATAAACAGAAGGTAAGTACTACAGATCTATGTGTTGCAGGCTTAGCATTGGGCCTTGCTCCTCTCTTTAAAATTAATTCTGTAGTTTTTATCTTAGCGGCTAGTTGGATATTAATTTTAGAGCGATCAAGTGACGCTAATGATAAGAAAGTTTATTGCTCTAAGATAGATTTTTATATACTTCTAACTTTAACAGCTCTCTTTTTTCTTCTTCTGTTTAAACAGGAGATAAATTTAATTTATACCCTATACTATATATTGCCAGTCATATTGGTGATTATTTCATTGATAAGAAATACGAAGTTTAGCGATAGATCTTATCTTCTAACCTCTAATTACCTAATTTTTATCTTACCTGCCGTTTTACCTTTTTCTTTTCTATTAGCATTTTATTATTTTAATTCAGGGTTAAATTTTCTTTTTTATGGGATTTTTTTAGCACCTATGAAAAGAATTCAATTTATTTCAGTTCTTCCACCAGGACAAGTAACTTCTATTGCTGTGATTCTCTTATCTGTTTGGGGTAAATTGTATTACAAAAAAATCAAATATAGGTTGTTACATTGTTTGATTGCATTAGGCTTTTGCTTTTATTTATATTCTGGTTTTACTTTTATTACTCCATGGTCAATTTACAATATTATCGCTTATATTCCGTTGTGTACGTCAGTTTGTTTGTCTATGAATAGTAAGGGAAATAGTTTAGAGAATTACTCATACTGGATATTTCCCATGGTATTCGCTTTAATCTTTCACTTACCGTTTTATCAAGCTGGATATGTGGCTTATACGTTCATTTTCAGTCTTATTTTTATTGTATTACTTTTTAATGATTTGCAATGGAAAGATCTCTTTTCTAAATCACAAATAATTATTAATTTTTCAATAGTTTTGTTTTTTTCAATTGTTGTAATTCGATATTGGGTAGCCAATTTAGTAGAAATACGTTTGGAAGCCTTACCTTCTTATTCAAACGAGTCCAGATTTCCAAAAGCAGGCTTGGAAGAATTAATTGATTTAAAACAATTGCTGAATTTTGTTGATTTATTGGATATTAATGGAAAAGAAATTTTAGCATTTCCTGATTCCTCAGAGATATATTTTTACCTTAATTTGAAAAATCCAACTAGATTTATTCATGAAGTACTAAGTAGTGAAGAGAATATATATGAAAAATACTATAGCTTAATTAAGTTAAAGAAATTTCCTATAGTGGTAATTAATACTTTACCTCCGTATAGTGAACCCCTAGACAATAGCCTTATTGCATCTATGAAGGAGATGTATATTGGTGAAAGGCATTTTGGTCGTTATATGGTTTTATGGAATTTCAAAGAGTCTTCATGAGTAATGAAAATACCTATTTAAGCTGTTTTTATGTGGCAGTATTTCTATTTGTAATCTTATTTATTGGATTAATCTCCGCCATGTTTGGTTTCCCTGAGCTTGATGAGGGAATTCTGATACAACATGCAAAAGCAATGAATGTAGGACTAATACCGTACAAAGATTTTCCCGTTGAATATGGCCCGCTCTTATTAAATCTGAATTACGTGATTTTTAATACTTTTGGATTTTCCCATACTACTTCTAGATTGGCAGTAGTAAGTATTTCCTATCTAACATTCTTGATACTTTGCGTAAGTGTAAAAAAACAGACAAAGGGGACGTTTTTAGAAAACGCAATATTTCCTGCTTTCTGGTTTATCACTGCGAGTAGGAGTTTTTCTGAGAGTCTTCATCCAGGATGGTATATGGCTTTAATATTAAGTTTACAGGCCTATTTTTTAGCATCTGAAAATAAGCGCTATGGGTATGTTCTTTTAGGCCTACTTTCGGGTTTAATGTTAGGATTGAAACCACATATCGCTTTATTTGGAGTCTTATCCATATCAAGCCTATTTCTAGCAAATACAAGATATAGGTTATTTAAAATAGTAACTCAGGTCCTATATCTGATCTCCATATACTTTGTCATTGAAGGTTCGCTAAATACATTAAGTTTAATTTACATAATTCCATTTGCTCTTAATGCGTACGTACTATTTACCAATTGTGGGACAGAGATGGAGGGATCGTCGATAAAACCATTGTTAATCTTTCTTCTTGGATTCTTTTTAATAGGGCTTTCTATATATATTCCAGCGATCATGTCCTATGGTTATTACTCTATGAGATTCTCTATGCTGGATCTACCGAGATTAGCATATCCTAATTTATATCATCCAGGCGCCAGGATTAATGTCTTTGATTTTAAAGCCCTGCATGAAATTCTAGCTGTCTTATCACTGTATCTATTATTAATTTTTGGTCTTTATAAAAGATCTGAAAAAGTATTTTTTTACTTATTGCTATCCATATCAATTGTTACGTTATCAATTCCTCAACTCTTATCACTTCATGGATTTATCGTTTCTACGATCATAATATTAAAATTATTAGAGAATAGATTTGATTTGAACTCGAAGCTTTTAAACCTGATATCCAATAGTCAGCTACTTCATCTGCATCCAGTCATAGGTAGTCAAGTCTACTATTCCACTCCATTAATATGGGCACAAGTTGGAATGATGGTAAAAACCACTTTAAAAGATAATAGGCACTTAAAGATTCTAGTGGCAATTATCGGTGTCATTAGTTTGATAAATTTACCAATTGTTGGAAGTTTAGTTAAGAGTGAGAAGATTAGCTTCTTGGATCAGAGAATTTGTAATGAGAAGTATATGTTAGTTGCGGATAATTATAAGCAAGAATTACGAGAGTCGCTCTTAGATTTCAAGGTAAATTATTCTCAAGATTTTAATGGGGAGCTAGTTCAAACAATTCCGAATTACTATAGTGTTAATATTTGTTTAGATGTTAATTCCAGTAGCTATTTAGTGACCACTTTGTGGCCATTCTTAAATAAAGATACTCAATTGTTAGAACTGGAAAAGATCAAAAAAGCAAAGTTTATTCTCGTTCTTGAAAATTCCGCTAGAACTAAAAGTGATGGGGTAGATGGGATATTAAGCTCTAATTTATTTAGTAACTATAAGTTAGTTGATGATGGTAAGATTAGTAGAGATGGAGCTTTTTCTGTATATCAAAAAAGGATTAATTTTTATTAAAAGTATCGTTATAGACTCGAATTCCTTTGTGCAAAATTATAGATGAATGTACATCGTTGCAAGGGAAGTAAATAAATGGGGGTTGAATTAATATATGCATTTAAAACATCGTAAAACATGCAGAGTTTGTGGTTCTTCATCCCTTACTCCTATCATAAATATAGGAGAGCAGCATTTACAGGGATCTTTCATAAAGCCTGGTAAGGAGTTACCGCCGATTAGAAAGATACCAACAACCTTAATTCGATGTGATCCTACTAGGGATGAAAAAGCTTGTGGATTACTTCAGATGGAGCATTCAGTGCCGCCAGAAATTCTATATGCGGCATATTGGTATCGCTCCAGTACTAACGATACCATGAGAGCACACTTAAGAGATATCGTAACGGAAGTTCTAGAAATGTCAAAATTAGAGACTGGAATTGTTCTTGATATTGGTTGTAATGATGGAACTCTTTTAAATAACTATCCTAAGAGTTTTGAGAAATACGG
>JBILFC010000156.1:0-7059 GCA_044351785.1 Bdellovibrionota bacterium | reverse complement strand
CTTATTTTCTCTTTGTTACTTTGTGACTTAGTTTTAGCTTGTCCGAATATCAGCGGGTTAACCGATCTTAACTGCGATCAACAGCTGGTCATTGTAACCTTTGGAGATTCAATCACCTTTGGCAGAGGGGACTCTACAGGCTTAGGTTATCCAGGTAGACTTAATTTAATTCATCCTCCTATTAAAGTTGTGAAATTAGGAGTACCCGGCGAAGATACAGATCGGGGTAAAGTAAGATCTGCAAAACAACTTCCACTGATACCCGAAGCAGACTATACGATAATACTAGAAGGAGTTAACGATTATTTTGTAGCTTCGCATACCGTTGATAGGACAAAATCCAATCTAGCTTCAATCGTTCGAACAGCGAGATCTCCAGGTGCAACATCAGCACTTTCAACACTTACAGACATTAAAAGAACAAGCGCACAGGTACAATGGGTTAAGAATATTAACTCTGCAATCAGAAGCTTTAGTCAATTAGAATTTTATTCCCTTGGAAAATCAATAATTAGTGGCGACAAGCTACATCCAGATGACCTTGGTTACCAGAGAATGGCTGAATACGTTTCAGCTTACCTTATAGATTTAAGCACTAAAAACAAACCTGCCGATCTAGATGCTGACGGCGTTTTTGATTTTGCAGAACCAAAATTCGGCACTTCCTCTAACAATTCAGACTCCGATGGAGACGGCATCTCCGATGGCCAAGAGCTATTTACCTACAAATCAAACCCTACAATCCTAGACTCTGATGCTGATGGAATTAGTGACCACGACGAAGTTTTTATATATGGATCTGATCCGGGCAGTGCATTGCCAGGTCCACCTACGGTGAAGAGCATTACTCCAATTGCTTTGACTAATCCGTAAGCATCTCCCTCAACGCATTCCACGGCAAAACTGCACATTTGATTCTCGTAGGGTATTGACCAACTTGTGAAAGAATACATAGATCTTCTGAAGTTTCACACAACTCTTTATTATCTTTTAGTGAAAGGATGAAATTCTCAGTTAACGCGATTGCCTCTTCTCGAGACTTTCCAACAATCTCAGATGCCATTATAGATCCCGCAGCGGTAGAAATTGCGCAACCATTAGTCTCACAGCAAAGGTCTTTAACTATCCCATCTTCAATGTGGACTTCAAGCTTCACCATATCCCCACATAAGGGATTTTTAGCTATCGTAGAATCAGTTACGATTTTTAAACTCTCAGCTCTCCTTGGAGACTGCGAGTGCTCCAAAATCACATCTTGATATAATTCTTCTAAAGACATTTAAACTCTCTTAAAAATTGATTTTGCATACATTAAGGCATTAACTAAGGCATCAATATCAGACACACTATTGTATATTCCAAAAGATGCTCTAACTGCAGCCATACAACCGAATCTATTCATAGCATGCTGAGAACAATGGTGACCCGCTCTTACAGCCACTCCCTTTTCATCTAAGATAGTAGCAAGATCGTGCGGATGAATGCTAGCCATGTTAAAAGAAAAAATTGGTGTGTTCTTTTTAGAAATCTCACCTAAGCATTCTAAACCCGAAATTTGTTGTAACTTAGCCTTAGCATACTCTGTTAAATAATTCTCATATGCTTGAATATTTTCTCTACCAATCTTTTCTATATATTCAATTGCAACTCCAAGCGAGAAAGCATCTGCGATACTTTGCGTACCCGCTTCAAATTTATGTGGACCTTCTATATAAGTGGAGCTATCAAGACCAACATTTTCGATCATTCCACCACCCGCTAAGAACGGCGTCATAGATTCTAAATGGCCCTTTTTAGCATATAAAACCCCTATTCCCATTGGCCCATAAGCTTTATGCCCTGAGAATACAAAAAAGTCACAGCCTAATTTTTCAACATCCACCATACCATGAGCTACACTTTGTGCCCCGTCTATCAATGTTGGTATACCCTTCTCTCTAGCAAGAGCTACAATCTTATCAACATCATTCACGATGCCCAATACATTTGAAATATGAGCAACTGCTACGAACTTAGGATTTTTCTCTAAAAGTAGCTTGTAATGTTCTAAGTCAAGTTCCGCATTATCAAGAATATTAATATATTCGATTTTAGCACCAACTTCATTTGCAACGATTTGCCAAGGGACAATATTTGCATGGTGTTCTGCTCCTCCAAGAACAATCAGATCACCCTTTCTAAGTATTGGCTTTAGAAAACTATGAGCCACTAAATTAATTGACTCTGTTGTTCCTCGAGTAAAGACTATCTCTTCTGAAGAACTAGCCCCTAAGAATCTAGCTATTTTCTCTCTCGCAGATTCAAAGCGTTCACTGGAAATCTGACTTAACTTATAAACGCCCCTATGAGCATTGGCATTAGAAGTCTCATAAAAATCTACTAGGGCATCAATTACGCACTGAGGCTTTTGAGTCGTGGAACTAGAATCGAGAAAAACTAAATCTGGATAGCGCTTAAATATAGGGAAGTCACGCTTACAACGTAAGTGACTTTCAATACTTTCTACCGCTATATTTTGAACATCCATCAAGGGCCCCTAAGGTATAAAACAAGCCCTCCTATATCATATTACTGCACTATTTAGAAGGGAAACTAGGCCCGAATAAAAAGATTAACACTTAACAAACAACCCGTACTGCCTTCCTTATCCCATCCTGCTTCTTTAAAGATCTACCCCTATAAGATATTCCGCTAATAGAGCGCCCTCTTACAACAGGAGAGGTTCTAAGGCCGGAGACTGAAAATCTTCTTGAAAATAAAGCTGATCCGCTATTGATAACTTCTAAATTACTGCTAGAATCCCAAACAAATACATAGGAAAGATATAAAAAAGAAAGGCTTAGAAGAGCCAGGTCTAAGATGACTGATATATCTGCTAAAAATAGAGACGATATTATTGAGTTAGTTTCCATGATTGCTCCTTTAAGTTTGCGATGGAAGGACTATAGAAGAATACTAGAATCAAGTCAAGGATTTTTTCATATTCATTCGAGCCTAACGATCAAATGATACATTAATACTAGAATGCGCTTCAATAATTATAGATACTTACAAATATGAGCCAACAGTATAATAGAAAGGATGCTTTATATAAGCAGGCCAAGGAGGATGGCTATCGATCGAGAGCTGCGTACAAACTAATTGAGCTTAATCAGAAACTTAAAATCTTTAAGGGAGGAGATAAGGTATTGGATCTTGGATGTTATCCTGGGGGATGGATGCAGGTAGCTAGTAAGCTAGTTGGCCCCAAGGGCCTAGTAATAGGAATAGACAGGGTAGAGGTAGAACGTTTACCACAGGAAAATATACAAATTATACATGGAGACATCTTGGAATCAGACCAAGTAGAACTCCTAACTAAACATATGCCCTTCGACGTCATAATGTCTGACATGAGCCCATCTCTTTCTGGCATTAAGGAAAAAGATGATGCGGGAATGGCTGAACTTTTAAAAATGGCCTTAGATTTCGCCAAGAATAACCTATCTAAATCTGGCTGGTTTCTAGCAAAAACTTTTCCCGGTAAAGACTGTGACGAGCTCTTAAGAGTAGAGAAGCCTAACTGGCAAAAATTTCAATTTACCAACCTCAAGTCCACAAGAGGAAGTTCAATAGAAAAGTATATATATGCTAAGGGTTTAAAATAGACTATTTTCCACTTAATAATTTCTTCTAAAATATTGTGAATTTAATACTATCTAAAATAAGTTTTCTTGGGTCTAGCTTTATTACTAGAATCTCCTTTATCGGGGAGTCTTGGATCTTTATACTAAAAGTTCTCTCGCTAACGTTCAAACCGCCATTTGAAATTAAACTAATCCTTAAACAACTCTACGTAATTGGAACTCAATCCATCAGCGTAGTTGCATTAGTCGGTGGATTTACGGGAGCGGTGCTTGCGGTTCAGGGAGAATACACATTAGCTCAATTCGGTGCTACCGCTTTTACAGGATCAGCGATTGCCTTAAGTCTAATAAGAGAACTAGGCCCAGTGCTAACAGCTCTTATGGTAAACGGGAGAGCAGGATCTGCTATGACAGCGGAACTTGGTATAATGAAAATCACAGAACAAGTTGATGCACTTAAATCAATGGGCATTAACCCAATAAAACATTTAATGGTGCCTAGAATTATAGCAGGCATTTTATCACTTCCACTACTTACAGCCATATTCATCACCGTAGGTATCGCGGGTGGATATATCGTAGGAATTCATACACTGGGACTTTCTTCCGGCATTTTTCTAGCCCTTATGAAACAGTCCGTTAAGCATATTGATGTTTATTCTGGCTTTATTAAATCTATATTCTTCGGGCTTTGTATCTCATGGATTTCCTGCTTTAGAGGCTGGAAATGTGGACATGGTGCCGTAGGGGTCAATCAGGCGACGACTAGCGCTGTAGTAACTAGCTCAGTAATAATTCTAGTTCTTGATTATCTGCTTACAGCAATGTTAACTGCATTGTTCATGAAATAATTCTCATGCAAATCCAGTTAAACAATTTAACAATGAGGTTCGGACCTCAAACCGTTCTGAATCAAATTAGCGCAACCATAAAAGAAGGAAAAACAACTGCCATAGTTGGACCAAGTGGCACGGGGAAAAGCGTACTACTGAAATTAATTACTGGCTTACTTGAACCTACTGCTGGAGAAGTTATAATAGGCGATACCAACTTCACCCAGTCTAGTGCAAGCATTCGTTCTAATATTTGCCATAAAATTGGAATGCTTTTTCAAGGTGCTGCCCTTTTTGACTCTCTAACACTTTTTGAAAATATTGAATTTCCGCTTCTCTACATAAAGGATTGCAATAAAAAAGAAACGCACAAAAGAGCAGAAGAACAATTAGACAAATTTAAACTTGAAGAATATAAAAATGAACTTCCGGGAGAAGTTTCAATAGGAATTAGGAAAAGAGTAGGTATCGCTAGGGCCATGGTCATCAATCCTGAGATATTGCTTTTTGACGAGCCTAATACGGGCTTAGATCCTATGGTGGGTCAAGAAATTTACGACATAATTAACCAACTAAGATCTACCTCTAATTTTACTGGCATTATCGTAAGCCATGAGTTACCAGAAGTTTTTCAGGTATGCGATCATGTGATAATGCTTTATAATGGGCAAATTCATTTTGAAGGAAGTCCGGATGACTTTATAATCTGTGAAAATCCAGTTGTGAAACAATTTATTAGTGGTTCTACAGATGGACCAATACAGGTAGTAGGAAATTAAAAAGGAAAAATATGAAAGAAAGAAATCCAAGCGACCCAGCACTAGGAGTAGAGTTCTGGGTAGGAGCATTTATAATTTTAGGCTTACTAGCATTTTCTTATATTTCCATTAATGTTGCTCGAATGAAATTTAGTGATCGTGGATATAAAAATATTCATGCACTTTTTACGGATGTATCTGGGCTAAAATTAGGCGCACCTGTGGAAGTTGCTGGAGTGCAAGTTGGCTCGGTTTCAAAAGTACACCTAGAGGAGACAAGAGCACTCGTTACTCTACAAATTGAAGAAACTTTTCCAGTAAGAGAAGATGACATTGCTCAAATTAGAACTAAGGGTATCATTGGAGATAAATATGTAAGACTATCTCCTGGTGGATCAGAAGATCTTGTAGGTGATGGCGGAAAACTTGTTGACACTGAGTCATCAGTAGACTTTGAAGACGTTATAGGTAAATTTATTCACTCACTTGATAAAGATGATAAAAAATAAGAAACAGATCATGAAAACAATTAAACTTTTTACAATCTTAATACTCTCCTCTCTAATTTCACTTAGCTATGCATTTGCTGCAGGAGATGAAGCAAAGACTACGGTAGAAAAAACAGTAAGCGAAGTACAGCAAATTGTTAGAAACGCAAAACCTGGAACAGCTCCTGAAAAAATTGATACTGATCTTAGAGCTGTTATAGCTCCTGTGTTTGATTTTCAAGAAATGTCCAAGAGATGTCTTGGGGTGAACTGGAAAGATGCCACACCACAAGAGCAGGTTCAATTTACTGAATTATTCTCTAACCTACTAGCAAAAAATTATCTTAAACAAATTAGACTGACAGCTGCTACCAGCGATTATCACGTAACAGCATCTAACCAAGAAGACACTAAAGCAGTTGTACAAACTAAAGTTATCAATGAAAAAGGTACTTTAAAAATAGACTATAGGCTATACAATAAGGACCAAGACTGGAAAGTATACGATGTAATTATTGAGAACATTGGTTTAGTTAGTAATTATCGCTCTGAATTCACTGAGATTATTCAGAAGGAAAAAATCGCTGGGCTTATCAAGCAATTAGAAGATAAAGTGAAGAGCAATAAAGAAGCTGAAAAAGAAAGCTAGCGTGTTTTTAAATTTATAACTTAACAACAATTGGTTCATTGGTAGGCTTGTAAGACAAGGTGCAAGTTGAAGCATTTACCATTTTTATTCCTTGATATTCATTCACACCACTAGCTTCATGAATATGTCCGAAAACGTGAAGCTTTAACTTTTCTAAAGACCCTAGTCTTAGAAGTAACTCCTCACAACCAACATTTTTCCCCATCATTACTTTATCTAGAATCCCATGCGGAGGGCCATGAGTAATCAAAATGTCCGTATCATCTGGAATTTTTTCCCACTTCTCTCTTAAGGGTTCTCCCCTTCTTAAATTAAAAGCCCAATTAAAAAACCATGGCTGCCAAGGGGAACCGTAAAACTTAAATCCATCGATAATAACCTCTTCATCTTCTAGATAAATTCCGTTTGTAATTATTGATCTTGCCTCCTTGGGAGTTCTCTCAAAACAAAAATCATGGTTCCCTGCAATAATAAGCTGATGCTGATGTGGCAAATCCTTTAGCCAAGCATTAAAACTTCTTACATCCTCTAGGTCTCCTTTCCTAGTTAAATCCCCTGCATGAATCAAAATATCACCATCAGGGATCTCTCTACACTTAGAATGCAGATTATGGGTATCAGAAATACAAACAATTTTCATTACTTATCCTTACACCTTTTTACTGGTAAAAGTTTTATTCTCTATTAGACGTTAATCCATTTGCT
>JBILFC010000155.1:0-7073 GCA_044351785.1 Bdellovibrionota bacterium | reverse complement strand
TTAGATAACTTTTTAATTTGCTTTATCGCTGTTTCCGATATTGATATTACATAAACCTTCATGACTTCTATTTAACCAACTCCTTTATGACTTCTCTAAATGGACGTGATGGTTCACGCCTTAATTTTTCAATTTCTTTTAGATCGTGAGATTCTTCTAGCTTATCTAGGATGGCATCTTCTATGAACTTTGACATGACAAGACCGTTTGACCGACACCAATCGTCGGCTAGTTTTTTAACTTTGTTATTAACTCTGGCTGAAATCATTGATTTTTTCTCCATAACTATCTCCTTGCTTGATAGTGTATGCTAACATTTGTCAGCAAAAGCTGTCAAGAAGAGTATTAGAACATTTTTTAGTCAGTCAGCACCACATACTCTTCTATCCAACATTTTTCATCGTTCTTGTTATTCATATCCCCTAGGAATATAAACTGCGTAAAGAGTGATCCGCATATAAGGCTTTCTAGTTCATGGTTGTAGATATTTACCAAGCCTTTAGCGATTAGTAGGTAACTTAGAATTAGTTCGGTTAAGTTAGCTTCGGGTAAAATATATTGATCCAGTTCTTCAGAGTATGTTACTCCAAGTGCATCTCTACTTTCAGTAAAATATTCTGGATCTGGTTTAATCTCACCACTATCGGCAAGGGTAATTGATTTATCTAAAAAAGACTTTGGTTGTTTGTATGTGTTTATTAGAAAATCCTCTTGGAAGCCAGCAAAAGCAATTGGCCTACTGCCCTTTGCAATTGAAGCAAGGATCTGATTAGAGTTCGTATCGTTCATAAAGGAGATATAGTAATCTAAGTTCCCTTTAATTGTTCCAATGAGACTTTCCAATGGTTTATCTATTATATTTAAGCCAAGATCTAGGCTGAATACTTCAGTTAACTCAGTCAGTTCATTAGGCGAGCTATCCGCTGCGGGTACAAGAATTGTTGTCATATGATTTCCTGGAGATTTGTTTATATAACCAGTTATCGTAGAAAATTTACCCCTGGTTCAGATAGATCAATTAATACTGCAGTGGATGATAGTTAACTGTCCTTTTAAGGATATTTATTCGTGTTTGAAATGGGAGATAGAGCAAGTGCTTAGAATATTTAACTTATTTACTTTTATCTAAGAAAGATAAGCGTATATTGCCTATAGATCCGCACTAGTAATATCAAGTTTTTAAGAAACCACTTCATAATACAAGTATGCCCAAGGAGGGGTTCTGTTATCAGCTCTCTTTCTTCATGTGCTAATTTAGCATATTATTGGTCTCTAGTGCCTAATTTTTAGCATTTAGACTAATGGGTATGATCTTTGAAATTTTTATATGGAGTAGTTGGTAGATAAAATGTTTTATCGGTTCTCTTTTTCCATGTTTGGAATTTGAGTACCAAATTTAGGTTTTAGTTTTTTACTATTATATATTGTTTCTTTCTTTGAAATTTTGATGACTTGTTGAATTGTCGTACTGTAGTGGTAGCCCTTGCGGTTACCCGAACGTTTCGTATTCTTCGATGCTTTCCCTTAGAATCACCTATTAAATATTTGTATTCCTTTTAGTCGATCTTGTTGATTTTTATCAGCAAAATCGATTTTAAGGAGTTCAAATATAACTCACACCACCCACGTGGTTGTCGTAAAGCCTAAGTGGGCTTTAGGTGTGAGAGTTGGTCGGTTTTATAAGGATGAGCAAGATGAATTCACCAGTAGAAAAAAAGGCAGACTTTCAAGTGGCTCTGGATCGCTTTCTGCGTAAACCAGAAGGCACCCGACAATCGCGGGTACTTAGTGCTAAGGCCAAGGCCTTTTGTGAAGATCTCATTTCCGGTGGTGCTATGCCACTGGAGGCTGCCAAGGAGGTAACAGCGGCTGTAAAAACCGTCGTTGATGCTGAACATTGGCAGAAAAATTGGGATTCGATCAAGGAATCCTTGGACAAGGTAGCGGAGCTCTGTGAGGGTTTCTTGGGGCTAACGGCTCCAGAAGAGCCTCCTGCGGATTCCACCGTAGTGGAAGCTTTGCCTGCAGTGGTGACGGTTGAATCCTTGACTACCCAGCCTCCAGTAATGGAGCCTAAGGTAGCCTACTCAGATTCTACTTCTGATCCAGGTCATGCCATTTTGGTAACCCTGGCGAAGGACAGTGGAATTGGTCCAGAGGATTTGATGCCTGAACTTGATACGTTGTATGCGCAAGAGGCCGATGCTCTTCGAGAAAAGAATCCTAAAGAGGTTGCAAAACTTCGTAAGGCGTCACTTGATCTTCGAACGAAGATCGCTGAACTCGACGGCGGAAAAACGGCTCTGGCCTCGTGGTACTGCGCAAAAGCGAAAGCACATGCGCAGAGCGCCCACTATGCCATGCAGCATATGGACTGGCTAATCGGTGGAGTGGAATTTTACATGCAGGCAGGGGACCCATGTCTCTCTGAGCTCATGTCCACTCTGACCCAAATGGGTCGGATGAAGGACGGGGAACTGGTACCACCACCTCCAAAGGTGGTAGTAAAGCCAGCGGAGAAACCACCGAGCGTCGCGAAAGCGACAATCGTGGTTCCGCCAGTAGTCGAGCAGGCGCCGAAGAGTCCAGAATCTCTGGCATACGAGGCAGTGCAGGCCTTTTTCGAGTCTGGAAAGGAGATTCGAGTTAATGACCCAGCTGTTCGAGATGCAATTCTTGCTCAGCTAAATCGGCAACTTGAGGGACTTTTCAAACGCCTGCCGAATACACTGGATGTTGAGAAACTTGCAGTGTATGGAAAGCAGCTTATCGTAGCACTAAATTTTGTGCAATCTGACAAAGCCGCCTTGCGGGCGGAAGAACAGGAATTGGCTGATGCAATTCAAAAACGCCGAGAGGCGATTGCAGCAGCTAATTCAACAGTGACAAAGCCAGCGGACGTTCCGTTGGCAAGTGATTCAGGTTCTCCTGACATGTCGTCAGGGGATGGTTCAAAGACAGAGGAAACTTCAATGACGACTTCAACAAACGGAGCTCCAGCTCCAACGGTACCAGCGGCAGCGGCACCAGGTTTCATCGCACGGATGAAATCCTATGTCGGTGATCTCTGGGGTGCAGCCAAGATGATCGGTTTGGCGATCTTGGTTGTAGGGTTTGTGTTTTTCGGGACAAAGTACTGCTACCCGGATTTCAGCCTTGGATGGTTGGTTTCCATGGAGGTGGCGAGATTCACAATGCCTCTTCTGGCAATCCCATTCTTTGTCTTGTTCTTCTTATCAGAGAAGAAGGGAGTCAAGGATGCGGTCTTCCTGTCAGTTGGTGTGGGGTTGCTTTGCCTTTATGGCGGAGCATACTTTTTCACGGATTCGAAGGAGGAATTCGAGCAGAAGTTTGTGCAACGACTAAAGGAAGCAGGTATTGATACCACGCAACCTAAGGCGGAAGCGGCAAAGCAGGAGAAGCAGGAAGAGCAGGTTCCTAAGCCTGTGGACACCACGGTACCCAAGGAGCAGATGGCGGACGGTCAGCCGTTCAAGCCAGAAACTTTGGTGGTACAGCCGGTGGTCCCTAAGCCAGGATCGACTCTGAACGGGAAGGCGCTCAGCGATGCTGAGATCGCATTCTTCGGCCAGAACAACGATCAGTCCCTGTTCGGCCTCGCTGCCTTCGTAACAGAGGGTAAGGAGGACGTCTCTGTTTCTCAGCAGAATTTGGCTGACTACCGTGCCATCGTGGCGCTGTACCAGTCAAACCCTGTGCAGGTTGACTTTGTCAGCCGAGGCTCGGAGATTCTGGATTGGTTGAACGCAAAGGCTGGCCCTAACGGGACGGTACTTGCTCAGGATCCAGCAGAGCAGGGGATTGTTGATGCCTGGCTTCAGGCCCTGAAGCAGTAGTAACGGACAAAGGTTGCGGGTAGTTATCTTCGGATAGCTACCTGCTCAGATTACTGAAATGTAATCTGGCGGAGGTGTTGTATTCTACCAACAACTCCCACCTTTTTATATAAATTTCTTCCTAATATCACAATTGTTAAATAACCCAGCATAATAGAGTAGATTATCAACTATTAGTATGTAGGTAGAGTTATGGGTTTATTTAACAGAAATAACAACAGAGGTTGCTCAAACAGTAGCTGTTCTACTGGTAACAATAACATGTACCAACAGCAACCAAGCTACACATCTAGTCGTTGCTCTAATCCATATCAAGGAGCAGTTATTCCGACAAGACAAGGATACTGCGGTAATGTAGTGCAATCAAGTTGCGGATCTGTACAAAGTCATTCCTCAGCAATAAAGCCTGACCACGATACAGAAGCTTTATTGAAAAATGGTAATATAACAATGAAGGATGGCAAAATAGAGTTTGGCGCTAAAATACCTTCAGCTTCCGTGATCGAATATAATTATGTGCCGAAAGGGATGAATGTAAGTAGTTCAACTAGTAGTAGAGATATTTCGCAGGATACATCTTTTAGCTCTAAAATATCAACTGGTGAATATACAATAAGTGGTGAAAATTCAAAAAACGATCCTACTAAGAAAAATATCAGAGTAAATATAAGTGAAGGAGTAGGAGTATTTAACATAAAAATCAATGGCCAAAAATATCAAATTGATCGCGCTACAGTTGAGAAACATTTTAAGAATAAGGAAGTAGCACCCCCTGTACCCGATGAAGCAAAAAAAGAAAGGAAAAACGAAACTGCTGCAAAGCCAGATGAGGCAAAATCAGAAGCTAAAGAAACTAGCCCAGATAAAGGCTTTTTCGGTGGATTAGTCGACCGAGCATTAGGCCGAACTAAACCAATGCCAACACCAAGTGTTGAAGCTCCTAAACCAATGCCAGTGCCAAGCGTGGAACCACCTAAGAGCGAAGCTGCTAATCCAATGCCGGTTCCAAGCGTAGAACCACCAAAACCAATGCCAACACCAAGTGTTGAAGCTCCTAAACCAATGCCAGTGCCAAGCGTGGAACCGCCTAAGAGCGAAGCTGCTAATCCAATGCCGGTTCCAAGCGTGGAACCACCTAAGAGAGAAACCTCTACTTCAATACCTGCGCCAAAGGTAGAAGCGAGCGCTTCAATACCTTCTCCCAAAGTTGAAGTTAGTAATGAGGCTAAGGAAATTGTAATAAAAACTAATCCTGTATTAAATGAAGCTGTTCGTTATAGACCAAAACATACTGGATATAATGATGCAGGAACATTTACTCCTGAAAGTCTATCTTACATGACCAAAACTAATACAGACGGAAGTATCTCTAACTTCTATGTTCCGAAGGTTACTAATGTGCCAAGCGGAGTGGAAGCAAAAAGTAATATAATATTGGAACACAATGACAAAAAAGGCTTTAGGGAGATTAAAGTTGAAGGTCCTAATGCTAAGCTGTCAGCATGGAGTGAAGCTAGCAACAGTGATATGTCAATGATAACTAGTTCATATAGCCATAATTATGAAAAAACCCGAAGGATACCGAGCCCTAAGGTAGAAACTAAATTAGCTAATATTAGTGATTTACTTAAGGAAGTAGTTAACGAAAGGCCTGATTATCTCGGATATAATCAGGGCGGAAAGAAATTTGAGCCAAATGCACCTTATTTAACTAAAGAACTTGAAAATGGAAGTGTTTCTAGTTTTTACGTACCTTCCGTAACCAGCGGTAGAAGTAAAACGATCCTAGAATTTAATACTAAAGAAGGTTTTAGAGCCCTATCAGTTGATGGTACAATAGGTGATTGGAGTCCTACTACAATCGATCAAATGCCTGAGATAATAAAGTCATATAGTGATAAAAAACCACGTATTCCAGCGCCGAAAATAGAGAGACGAAATACGGAAGATACTAAGGGGTCCGAATATACTTAGAACTTTTTATAGAAAATAAATTTGTAGCGGATGTGTGGGGAATAAATTATGGCATTGCAAGTTGCTCAAGGAGGAGATAAACGCATGGCTCAAGCAAGTACGGTAAGTGATAGGGACTTAGTCCCAACACCAAAGGATGTAACTCTCCCAAGTAGTCCTGCGAAGGATCGTGTCGCACCTAAAATGGGTGCTGACATTGAATCTTTAATACAAAATGGCAATGTTATCGTTAATGCAGATGGTACTGTAGAATTTAAAGCTCAGGCAAAGATATCTGACAGTGAAATAAAGTATAGCGTTAAAAAATTTGAAGGTGCCCACAGCGAATTGAAAGGTCTAGAGACAGATGCGCCTGTTGGGTCCTTAGTCGATAAAAATGGATACGATCTTGTAGCAGATAGCAGTGTTAAACATCCTGGATATAGGAATGTATTCTTAACACTAGGGAAAGATGTTGAACGCTTTACTATCGAAATAGATGGTAAAGTTTATATCATCGATAAAAAACAAATCGAAGAGTTTAAAGAAGGTAAATCTAAGTCTCAAGTTGTTCAATATTCAGAACAAGGGCATGATGAAAGTGGTTTGCCCATTAATAGGTTGCCAGTCGCTAAATATAGAGATTTGGAGAATGTGACCTTGTCACCAACAGGAGAAATACAATTTGCCGTTACAACAACAGCAAACAATTTACTGATTCATTATGAAAGAAGAGATGGCAGTAAGAGTCTTAGTGGTTATGATACAGTTTTTAGGCACAACGACTGTTATGATACTAAACTAAAAGGCGCCTATCACCAGGATAGAACATTTACACTAGATGTCGCACATTTAGATAGAAATACAGTGCGAGCGAACTTTACGCTTGATAAGGAAGTTACTCGTGCGAGCGTAACCCTCGATGGTAAGTCATATTATATTGATACCGCTGAATTAAGAAATTACATTAATGCGGAAAGAAGCAAAGCAGCGGTAGTGAGAACAAAGGAAAATTCTAGCACAACTACTCCTGATAGTTCAACTTCAACATCATCTGCTTCAACAACTTCGTCAACTACCACTAACCCCAGCACTACAGCTAGTACACCACAAACTTTAGCGCAAGTTCAGCCAGAAGGTAGTAAGAACGAGCCTACGAGTAGTTCAGGGCTAGCTCATCAAGAAGGCGTAGAAAGAAAGTCAGTCCTGCCGACAGCCTTAGGTACAGTAGGAGCACAAAGAGCTGTAGCAAGAAATAGAGCT
>JBILFC010000081.1:0-10629 GCA_044351785.1 Bdellovibrionota bacterium | reverse complement strand
TATTCAACAACGTTCAAGTGATCTAGCTCAGTGGCTAATACCTTTGTCTGATGAAGAAGATTTAGAGGTAACTTTAGAAGGTTTGGGTCGACCAGCTGAGACCACTCTATATATGGGGGTGAATGTTGTAGCTGTGCCTCTTATTGATAGCTCTGCATTTTTTTGTACAGCCCTTTCTGTAGCAGATACGTTAATCGGAGCAAAGCTTAGCTTAGTTAACTATGATTTAGTTCTAAGTGTTACGGCCTATATTGCTAATATGGGCGTTGATGATATTGATTATTATTATGAGTTGATTGTTCGGCAAAAATCAGGGGTACAGGAAGCTATAGAACACGAAATGGGTCTGTAATATTTAAGGCAAATTGATTTCCTAGTTTTTCAATTTTTATATTTTTTGGGTTAGTGTTAATTGATTCTTCCATTTCGATTTTAACTCCTTCATTTGGAGTTAGCGGTGAGTATAGTATCCTTATTTTGTCGGCGATTTTTAACCTTAAAACTTCAGAGATAATCTTAGCCCCTCCTTCTATTAGAACAGATTCTATTCCTAAAGTTTTTAAAATTTGTAAGCACTCAAGCAATGGATTTTCTTGGTTGTTTAGTTTGATTTGTTTAATTTGTGGGTTTAACTTAGTGTCTATAAAGGGAGAAAATAAGATAGTATCTGCTTGGCAGTCTGTAAGTAGATTTAAATTTTTTTCTTTTATTTCTCTGTTAGCAATTACAATTCTTATAGGTTGTGGTTTTAAGCCAAGACTAATTCGTTTTTCTACTAATTCTTGAGTCCTTACAGTAAGTCTTGGATTGTCTTTAATCAGTGTTCCTGCTCCAATGAGTATAGCATCCATTTCTGATCTAAGTTTCATAACCTTTAGAGAGTCTTGTTCGTTTGATAGAACTAATCTAGTATCTGAATTAGACCCGATGATCCCGTTTATTGAGGATGCGTATTTAAGAAGTATATATGGTAGATAATCTTTATTTATGGAATGCATATGTTAAAACTATTACTTCTCTTTTTGCTTACTTTCAATCTCTATCCAGTATTTTCCGAGGAGAACAACTCTGAATGCGATGAGTGTAAGAAGAGGAAGAGTGAACTTTGTTCGGAGGAATGTCTTTTGGTTGATGAGAGAAAAGCTGAGTGTATTGCAAGTTGTATTGGGGAGTACTGTCAGCATAAGTGTGAGTTAGGTAAACAGGAAGACAAGGCTAAGTAGCTGAAATCCTTCTAGGAAGTTGAAAGTTAAGCTGCATAGGTGTAATCTTTCAAAGTGTGTTACAAGACCATCCAAGAAAAATCATTAATATTTTCATTATGACAACTTTAAAACATGACTGGACTGATTCCCAGATTAAAGAGGTTTATGACCTTCCATTTCCTGAATTAATATTTAGAGCTCAGTTGGCTCATAGGGATAATTTTAATCCTTTAGAGGTTCAGAGATCCACTTTACTTTCGATTAAGACAGGCGGTTGTCCTGAGAATTGTAAATATTGTCCTCAAAGTGCTCATTATGAAACTAAAGTTAATGCTCACGGTTTACTTGATATTGAGGAAGTTAGAGCTCATGCTTTAAAAGCTAAGGCAGAAGGTTCTTCGAGATTTTGTATGGGCGCAGCTTGGAGAGAGGTAAAGGACGGTAAGCAATTCGAGTCTGTTCTTGAAACGGTTAGAGAGGTTTCAAGTCTTGGTTTAGAAGTTTGTTGTACTCTTGGAATGTTAACAGAAGATCAAGCAGGTAGACTGAAGGAAGCTGGATGTTATGCATATAATCATAATTTAGATACTTCACCTGAGTATTATAAGGAAATTATTACTACTCGGACTTATGAAGATAGATTAAGAACCTTAAGGAATGTACGATCAGCTGGTATGACAGTTTGTTGTGGTGGGATTTTAGGCATGGGTGAGTCTCAGAATGATAGGATTGGGTTGTTAAGAGAATTAGCTAATCAAAATCCACATCCAGAAAGTGTTCCGATTAATTTGCTTGTTAAGGTAGAAGGTACTCCATTATCCAGTGAGGGTGAAGTAGATCCTTTAGATTTCGTAAGAACTGTGGCTACTGCGAGGATTTTAATGCCTAAGAGTTATGTAAGACTTTCCGCAGGCAGATTGTCTATGACCGAGGAGTTGCAGGCTTTATGTTTTGTAGCTGGAGCAAATTCTATTTTTGCAGGTGATAAGTTGCTTACAACTCCTAATCCAGAAAGTGAAGAAGATGCTAAATTGATGAATAAGCTTGGAATGAAGTTTAAGGAATTAGAAATTTCTCAGTCGTCTTGTTCTTCCCAGGCTTTTGCAGCATAGATTTAAATAAAGAAAAGCGAGGGTAGATCCAATCTCCCTCACTTAAGTCGGCATCCGAACCTTAAGTGCAAACCTCTTGTTTATTAGAGGTTGTAGACAGTGCCTTGATCGCAGCATCTACGGTCGTTCCTGATTTCTCTTGCTCCTGGATCCATTGAGCGAGAGCCTTTTTAATACTGGGATCTTTAAGAGCATTTGCAAGGCGTTCCATAGTCGGTAAGAACATCGCGTTCAATTGACTATGTATCCTGGCGTATTTAAGGCTGAGTGTGCGGTTCAGCACATTTAGACTCCTTGAGAGTTCTTTTAGCGTAAACTCATACGACTCAGCACTATCTCGTCGAGACCCTCCTCCTCTGACTTCTCTAACCAAAAACTTACCTCCTTTTCTTCTTTGAGGGAAAAAACCTTAACCGACCAGAAATCGATATCATAAATCACTAAAAAAATCAAGATAGGGATAAGCTTCTTAAGTTCTTTAAGTCACTAGTTATTATAATTAAAGTGCTTTAAAGCTAGGATCGGATTAAAATTTTTCTTTGTGGGTGTCCTTGACGTTGAGCTTGTGGGTGCTTACTTAGGCTTACGAAATTTTTTATTAATCGTGTTATTAACAATAAATAAGGAGATGCAGACTATGAGTCTTCGTCCATTACATGATCGTTTAATCGTCCAAAGGCTTGAGGAAGATCAAGTTACTAAGGGTGGTATTATTATCCCTGATTCTGCAAAAGAAAAGCCACAGAGAGGAAAGGTTATCGCTGTTGGTAAGGGGAAAGTTGCTGAAGATGGTTCAATCCGTCCTGTTGATGTTAAAGCTGGGGATGTAGTTCTTTTCGGTAAATATGCTGGAACAGAAGTGAAGATTGAGAATGAAGAAAGATTGATTATTCGTGAGGATGATATCCTAGCGGTAATTGAGTAATTCTTTGAAGTATAATTAGTTTAATAAATAAATAGGAGACCCAATATGGGAGCTAAAATTCTTGAATACGGACTAGATGCCCGTGACGAAATGTTAAAAGGTGTAAACATTCTTGCAGATGCAGTTGCAGTAACAATGGGACCTAAGGGTCGTAACGTTGTTATTGAAAAGTCTTTCGGTGGACCAACTGTAACTAAGGATGGTGTTACTGTTGCTAAAGAAATCGAAATTGACCGTAAGTTTGAGAACATGGGTGCTCAAATGGTTAAGGAAGTTGCTTCTAAGACTTCTGATGTTGCTGGAGACGGTACAACTACTGCTACTGTTCTTGCTAGAGCAATTTTCAGAGAAGGTCTTAAGATGGTAGCTGCTGGCCACGATCCTATGAGCATTAAGCGTGGGATTGATAAGGCTGTAGAAGCGGTTGTTGGAGAGCTTAAGAAGCTTGCTAAGAAGACAAACACTAAGGAAGAAATCGCACAAGTTGGTAGCATTTCTGCTAACTCCGATACTTTCATCGGTGGAATCATCGCTGAAGCTATGGAGAAAGTTGGTAAGGAAGGAGTTATTACAGTTGAAGAAGCAAAAGGTCTTGAAACTACATTAGAAGTAGTTGAAGGTATGCAATTCGACAGAGGATATCTTTCACCATATTTCGTAACTGATCCAGATAGAATGGAAGTTGTTCTTGAAAATTGCGCTATTCTAATCAACGAAAAGAAGATTAGTAATATGAAAGAGCTTTTACCAGTTCTTGAGCAAGTAGCTAGAACTAACAGACCACTTCTTATTATTGCTGAAGATGTTGATGGTGAAGCACTAGCAACTTTAGTAGTTAACAAGATGAGAGGAACTCTTCATGTAGCTGCTGTTAAGGCTCCAGGATTCGGTGACAGAAGAAAGGCAATGTTACAAGACCTTGCAGTTCTAACTGGTGGTGAATTCATTAGTGAAGATCTAGGAACTAAGCTCGAGAACATCGATATTAGTGCACTTGGACAAGCTAAGAGAATTGTAATCGATAAAGATAATACTACTGTTATCGATGGCGCTGGTAAGAAGGAAGCAATTGATGCAAGAGTTAAGCAAATTAGAACTCAGATCGATGAAACTTCAAGTGACTATGATAGAGAAAAGCTACAAGAAAGACTAGCTAAGCTAGTTGGTGGTGTTGCTGTAATTAACGTAGGTGCTGCAACTGAAGTTGAAATGAAAGAGAAGAAAGCTCGTGTAGAAGATGCTCTTCATGCAACTAGAGCTGCGGTTGAAGAAGGCGTGGTGCCAGGTGGTGGGGTAGCTTACCTAAGATGCGCTAAGATTCTTGATACATTAAAAGTAAACGAAGAAGAAATGTTTGGTGTGAAGATTGTTGCTAAGGCAATTGAAGCTCCACTAAGAACTATCGTTACTAATGCTGGTTGTGAAGCTAGTGTTATTATCGAGAAAATTAAGAATGCTGAAGGTGCTATCGGCTTTAACGCTGCAACTGAACAAGTTGAAGACTTAATTAAGGCTGGGGTAATTGATCCTGCTAAGGTATCTAGAAGTGCATTACAAAACGCTGCTTCTGTTGCTGGATTAATGCTTACAACTGAAGCGATCATAGCTGAAAAGCCTGATCAAAAAGATCATTCTGCTGGTATGCCTGGTGGAATGGGCGGTATGGGAGGAATGGGTGGCATGGGCGGAATGATGTAATTCCGGTCAGAGACCTAATGATAAAAAGGAGGCCTAGTGCCTCCTTTTTTGTTTTTTGTGAACAGGGAGAAGGTGAGTAAGGGGAGGGGGGACTACAAAGATTTTATAACGTGTTCGGTTACAAATAAGATTCCATGTTGTATGCCGATGATTCCACTCTTAACCCATAGAGTGATCGCGCAGGGCCAGAGGATGTAGAAGCCAACTAAGTAGAGCTTACTAAAAAAAGCTCCTCCCACTACTTGTTTAAAATCTGTTTGATGGGGATGTATCTCGCCAATTCCAAAGCATATATCAGCTCCTAAGAGAAATCCTAAGGCAAGGGCGCCTTGAACAGGATAACTAGTGTCATATAGGGCTACGCAGATAAAACCTGGTAGCGATAATAGAGGAAAGAAGTAGGGTGCGAGGGCGATTAAGGGTGCAAAGTGGACTTGGTCCTTATACATTTGATATTCTACGTATCCCTCTCCTGATTCAGCTATGATTTTTTTAAGTTTATTGCCAGTTAGCATTACGACTACTGCATGTTTAATCTCATGTATTATGGTGCGAAATTTTTCCATCTTAGTGCTCGTCACTATTACTATGGCTGAGAATAAACTCGCACTATAGGCGATTAAGCACTCCTTACCGAGTACTTCTCTCAGGGGAGCGGCTAGTAATAAGATAACTATTGGAAAACAGAGGAATATGTTACCTATTGTGGCGAGAATAAAAGCTAAGCTGAAGATTGCTTTAGGATCTTTTTATGCCTTTTTTAAATTTTTTTTGTTCAAAATGATTGTAAGTTCTAATGCCTGATCAAGATTTATCAAATAAGAGAATCCTTCTACTTCATGGACTAACAAGTAGTCCAAGAGTTTTTGATTCATTAGTGGAAAAATTTAATAAAAGCACTTTTAATTGCTTTGCTCCTCACCTAACGGGACATCGGAATAATCCACCAAATTCTAAAGAAGTTAGTCTTTCTAATTACTTAAGTGAGTTGGATGAGTATGTTAACTATGTCTCTCATGGAGGTCGTTTAAGGTTTACGATACTTGGAGTATCGTTCGGTAGTTTGCTTGCTTTGACCGTTTTAAAGAGGCACCCACATTTGGTAGAGAGTATTATTTTAATCAGTCCTCCAATGGAGTTTAGAAACTTGGGTACTAGAGTGATATTACCTTTGTTAAAATATATCCCAGCATCTATTGCAAAGTATCTTGGCTCACTGCCTAAGCATATAACTACGCGTAAGCAGGTGGTAAAGGATAGTTACTATACTCTTAATGAGTTAGTAGTATTCTCTAAATTGAGAGATTCGGTACTACAAACAAAACTTCATTTTCCAAGACCGAGTTTGTTAATTCAATCTTCTTTTGACCATCATATTAATCCATATTCATTATATTATTTGAGAAATAAAATACTTGGAGATAAAGCGAGAATCGTTCTTAGGGATTGGGGAGCAGAGCATTCATTGGTGGAGAACGAAGATGCATCATTGGTAATTAGTAATTTCCTATCTCAAATTTATGCCTAGGGAGATCGCTCACTTCTTAGCGGTTGAATATCTTATAGCTAATAGTGAAGAAGTTAAAGAATTGGTTCACTCGACCAACTTAGGTAGGGAAATACTTTACCTAGGGTCAATTACTCCAGATTCTCCGTATTATATAATTAGAGGGGCAGAGCATGAGAAAGTTGCCGAATATATCCACGGCCGAAATGATGTAGATACCTATTCTCTACTAAGAACGCTTAGAAAAAATATTGATGAAAGTTCTGCTTTAAATAAAAATGCTATGCAACTTTTCATCCTTGGAATTTTAACTCATATAATTTTAGATGCGGTCGTACATCCTTTCATAAACCTCTTAGCAGGAGATTATTATGATTCGGATTTGAAAAAGAGAAAGGATGCAAGAACTCTTCATCGAAGATTGGAGACGGATTTAGATAACTTTCTACTTAAGTCTAAAGATGAGGCTAAATTAAAGTATGATTCCCTGAGCCAATTAAGAAAAACACTTAAACAAACAATCGGTGAAATAAGTTTTAATATTGATAGTGCTCTTAATCAATCAAATATAATTTCTAGGTATCAAAAGTACTGGGATAGTCATTCGCTTATTTATACTTTGTTTAGTTCTAACATATTGGGATTTTTATCCCCATTACTTCCGAAAGAGATTGGCGCACTTTGTGGGAGAAGGAAGCAATATCATCCACTATTTATATCTAGGGAGTATCGGTATCCGAATGCTGAGAATCTATTTTATAGTTGTTCGAGCCAAGAAATTGATGTTTTATCCATCTATTTCTTGGCAAAAGAAAAAATGCTTGAAGAGGTTATTGGGTATCTTAATAATCCTGCTAAGTATCTATCTTTACGAGGACCATCTATGGAAGATGGAACTATTTAGTTTGTTCTCGGCTTTGCCGATAGGATTCTAAATAAACGAGTTTACTTCTTATGGCTAGTCAGGATAATTCTAATGCTTTAGATAGTGGAGTCTTAAGAACTACTAGGGCCTTCAAGAAACAATTAGAATCAAGAATTCAAAGTGATGAATGCTCGGCGATGTCGATTCTTTCTTGGTCTATTCTTGGTTCTTTAAGCCAACTGAGGAAATCTTTAAGAGAAGTATGTGAAGAAATTGGCAAGGATAGTGTTGCTTTAAAATTAATTGAAGATGACGAGTTTGGCTGGCCAAGATTGTCTTTATCTACTTTGCATGCTGAGACTTTAGGAGTGAGTTTAGTTGTCGGAGGGCAGGATCGGAGGAACGGCACGGTACTGACTTTCAAGCTCTATCCGACAGATTTAAACGTAGAGCTCACAGAGAAAGAATATTTAGACAATGAAACTATTCATAGAACTTTGAGGCTTTTCTTGAGGAAGTTCTTTGATCTTGTAAGTAAGAAGGTTGAAGAGGATAGATCAGTTGAAAAGCAGTTCTCAAGTTTATTTGAGTCCTTTGAGATGCCGAGTGTTGACGCGGGCCAGGTGGATAGCTCAGAAGACCTCTTTCCTACGAACCCTAGCGCTTCCGTAGAGGATGAAGAAGAGGGCTTGCAATTTTTTGATGATGATTTTTTTAAGTAATTTTAACTAAAAACTACTTAAACTGTCTTTCTTGCTTGGTTTTGTGTTTATCGGCTCATCTCGCTTAATCTCCTCAGTATCCGCAACTGAGTGTATAAGGGAGTCAATATAAGAGTTTACACTAAGAATTGTTTCTTCCGCACCTTCTTTGGAAAGAATTTTAGAAGCTTTTTCTCGTGTGCCTGCGATGATTTCTATAGCAGAGTTGGCTACAACTTTTGTTTTTTCTGTAAGCTCTTCTTTCTTAGTTGATATGTTTTCTTTCGTCGAATTTGATGCTTCTGTAATTTTAGGACTTGCTTTGTCTATAATCTCTGTTTTAATTTTGGAAACATTGGGAACGTTAGATGAAGCTTTTGTGATCGTTTTATATCCAAGGATAATTAGCCAAAGAATAAAGAAAGCGATAATATAGCCGAATAAATCAGCGACCGTAATTAAGGAATCTGTTTCTTTATTATTGCCGAAAAATTTTTGCATTCGCATGCGTATTTTTGCCCTTAAATTTATTAAATGCCTTCTTTAGCTTGTTATGCTAGTCTGGGCCTAAATAGTATCATTGGTAAGTATCTAAAATTATTGTTAAATGTTGTCTGTCTTATTTGTATCTTCTAGTCAGGTTTTAGTTGATGTGATTGTTCCAATCCTTGAGAAGGGGGGGCATAGATATAAGCATGTATTTGATTTGACGGTGGCTAGTAATTGGTTGAGTTTATCAAGATATGACTTATTAATTTTAGACGAGGCTATTCCTAATAATAATTTGTTTAATTTCTTCTCAGAGGTTTGGAAGCTCTCTGAAGAAACCAGAAGTATATTAGTCGGTTTAAATAAGATTCATCCAGATAAGTTAATATTTAAGTCTGTTGGAGTGGAGGTTCTCGGTGGAGAGGATTTGGTTGATGATATAAAGGAATATTTTTTAAATTATCCAAAAAAATTATCTTTGACTGAGAGTATGCATCAGCGAGTTTTAGTCGTTGAAGATTTGGATTCGCCACGCGCGATTATTTGCTCTTTAGTAGAAAGCTTGGGATTTCCGCATGTTGAGCAGGCGAGTAGTGTTCAGAATGCCATCAAAGCTTTGCTCTTGAGTCCACTGTCATATTTTTGTGTAATTACTGATATTAATATGCCAGAGGAAACAGGTTTTGATTTAATTTCTCAAATGCGAAAAGAGCTTTCTCTAGCCTACTTGCCTATTATCGTGTTAACTTCTGATCCTAGTGACGAGAACTTAGTGAAGGCATTAAAGTATGGAATTAGTAGCTTCCTAGCTAAGCCGCCTAAGAAGCAGGTTCTGAAGGCTGAGCTAGATAAAGCTAAAAGAATTGTTTTGAATGGCTTAAGTCCGGAGGTAGGAACGGCAAGTGAGATACGATTGTTAGAGAAAGAAATTAGGAATCGGACAAAGGGCTGAGGCATGTTGAGAATGTTTGGATTTATTATCGCCTCATCTTTAATGGGGAGTATCTGGAAAGAAGCTTTTAAAAGTCTTTTATACTTTTTTATATTTTTTATAGTACTAGTTTATCCAATAAGGTTTTTACTTGATTTAACCTTAGGTGATTATGTCGAGCAGAGACTATCTGATCATTTTCATTTTTCCATCATTGTTGGTACTGTTTTATTGAGTACTCTTTTAAGTTACTTGGTCCTCATGTTTTTTAGGGATAATTATTTTTATAGAATTGTTCGGTTAGAGTTAGGGAAGGATTCTATCGGTTCAGCTGGACTAATGAATCAGTTAAAGTCATTGCTAAGAGTATTGTTTTTGCTGGTGATGACAGTCGTTGGTATTTTGATTTCTTTCTTCATGCCGGTGCTAGGATTCTTGTTGATGTCTTTTTGTTTTGCTTTGGAAGTTTTCTCTTATGTATTTGATGAATCTAGGGTTGGATTGTCCGATTCTTTAAGATTTATAATGCAAAATTTCTTAGCTGCTTTTGTATTGGGTTCATTTTGTTTCTTATCTTCTATTGTGCCCGGCTTGGGTTTAGTTACTTACCCGGTTTCTGTTCGTGCAGCGACCTTGTTTTTTAAGACAAAGGTTATCGATGCAACTTCTTAAAAAGTTTTATAACAATCACTATCTGAAAGTTGATCCTTGGCAAGTATCTTGGCTAGCACTTAGTGCTTATGCTTGTAGCTTCGCTTTATCCATTGCTATGACTCAGGTATTTCTAATCACTTTTCTTATACTAGTTTTATTTTGCTTAAAACGAGAAGCAGGACCGGAGAAACTTTATCAATATATCATTGGTCAATTAGAATCCTACGGTATGATTTGGAAGTTTTATTCTCCTTTAGTGTTATGGATAATGATTAGTGTTTCCTCATCTTTTTTGGGGTTGTCTGTGGGACATTCATTATCGAGCCTATTTAAATTTTCACTTTATTTGTTGTTGCCATTATTCGTATTCTTATCTTTGATGAGAGAGGGGGAAGTCGAGCGTAAATTGAAGGTTAAAAAGTTAATTATTTTATTTATCTTTAGTCATGGCTTGGCGGGGCTTCATACTTTTGTAAGTACTAATTTGGGATATGAACTTAAACCAAGAGTCCCAGGACCTTTAACTGAATCAGGGCAATTGG
>JBILFC010000079.1:0-10828 GCA_044351785.1 Bdellovibrionota bacterium | reverse complement strand
GAATTATTATTTCCAATCCTACTTTTATTGCCTAGTCTTTTTGGCCGAGATCAAGATACTCAGAAATATATTTCTGTTTCACTTTTATTAATGGGATTGTGGGTAAGTATTACTTGGCTGCTGAGCTTAAAGTTGGCATTTTTAATTGGAATAATTATAGTGTCATTTCTATTTTGGAAGAAGCCATTCCAATTGCATAAAAAAGAAATTTTTGTAGTAATTTCAGTTTCTTTAAGTCTCGCAGCCTTACTGTTAGGTTTAAAAAGAGGTCCATGGTTTGCTATCGGAGTAGAGATGCTACTTATTGGAATTGCGTATTTTGGATTTCGTAGTCTGAGTGCGTTCCTGGTTTTTGTTCCATTCTTATTTTTTTCTGCGGTTAGAGATAGATTATTTTCTTTGCAGGAGCATTTTTTTATAAGTGGTGGTAGATTCGATATGTGGAAATTAGGTTTAGAGCTTATTGAGAGGTTCCCTCTGGGCTTAGGTTTTGGAAATTCTGATTTGATTCGGACATTTGATTCAACTCTTCCTTATATGCATAGGCATATGCACAATAATTTTTTAAATATTTTGTTAGAATGTGGGATTTTAGGGGGAATTACATTTTTTATTTGGATACTGCGTATTGTGCGGATGTCTTGGCCGGTCGGGGATTACGTTAATTCCAAGTATGTAGATTTTTGGATAGTCTTAAGGGGCGCTTTGGTAGTTTCTATTATCGGGTGGCAGTTAGGTGGTTTGGTTGAGTATAATTTAGGGGATGGGGAAATTCGTTTATTTGCCTTGGTGTTATTGGGAGTTTATCTGACTGCAATTTATTCTGTTGAAAGTGAGAAGATTTGATATTTGTTGGGCTCCTTGTGCATTTGCTTGACTTACCGAGCAGATCGTGTTACTCGAAGTAAATGTTTAATTAGTTAATAAACATCTACATAGTCAGTTAAAAAGCGGAGTAATTACAGATGGTAATGGAATCTACAACAGAAGTTTGGAAGGAATTTAGTGAAAATGAGATCACCCATAGTGCTGCCCATCATCTGCTTGCTATACTGGAGTTACATCAGAAAAGAGGTTACGCAAGGGTAACTGACGTAGCAAAATTTTTAGATATCACTACGGGTTCTGCTAGTACTAATCTTAAGAGTTTAAAGGTTAAGGGCTTAATTAATGAGGATGATAACAAATTCCTGAGTTTGTCTGAGGTAGGGCAGGCATTAACGGAGACGATCCTTGGCAGACGGCAGATTATTGAAGATTTTCTCATGAATGTGCTCGGAGTAGATCACGAGCAGGCTGAAATTGATGCTTGTAAAACAGAGCATCTTATTAGCGCCGAAACAGCTTCGAAAATGAAGAGCTTTCAGAACTCTTTTAAAAAGTAGATTATCCTATTTTCAGACACTTAACTCATATTATCTTGCTTGAGTTCGGTTCTTAAAGTGTCGATTAAATTAGTTGAAGCTTATTCAACCAATTAAATTGAACCTTATGTCGCAACTAGATGATTTTCTAAATAAATTTGGAGAATCAGAGCTTCCTGCTCTATATTCAACTGTTAGAGCAATTTCTCAGATTGCAGAAGATTCAGGAGTACACATTGAAAAATTAGCAGAGATTATTGGTCGAGATGCATCAATGACTGCTCATATTCTTAGGCATACTCAAGGTGCTTATCGAATTCCTCTTAAGGGAAAACATAATACTGTTAATAGAGCGATTGTGATGTTGGGTTTTAGGGAGGTTAAGGCGCTTTGCTTAACTGTTTCTATTTTGGATGGACTTATTCCGAAGCATGCATCTGAAGCTTTTTTAAATGAACTTGGTAAGATATTTCACGGCGCAATACAGGCTCGAAGCATTGCGTTGCTTAGAGGGGAGAGATCTTGCGAAGAAGTTTTTACTACTGCGATTCTTAGTCGTATAGGTCACTTAGTTTTCTGGGCTTCCTCAGATTCTAGAATTGATCTTTTATATAATTCTTATAAAGGCAAGTCACCGGAAACTTTTTCAAATATAGAAGAAGCAATTTTAGGTTTTTCATTGGCAGATCTGAGTTCTAAAATGCTAACCTCTTGGGGACTAAATGAGTTTAATCGTAGTGCTAATTTGATTACTGAGCAGGAAGAGATTCGTTTTGATGCAACTGAGTTAGGTATTGAGTTTGCTGAATATGCGGTATTAGATTGGCAAGGTGCTGGCATGAAGGATCTGATTTCTAAAATTTCCAAGTATTTAGATTTAAGTGCTGAGATGGTCTCTGGTACAATGAAAGAGAATACTATTATCGCGGCTCAAATAGCAGAAGGTTATAGTGTGCCTGGTTTGCCGGATGAAATTAGAAAAACTTTAGAGGTAGCACCAGTTAGAGAAGATAGAATTTTGGATGAACAAATCGAAAACACTGACGAAGCTCTTTTTGATCCTGCGTATCAATTGAAAATAATAAGTGATATAAGTGCGCTTTTAGAATCCGGGCTGGATATAAATCAAATCATCGCAATGACCTTGGAAGGAGCCTATAAGGGTGTCGGGTTTGATCGAGTGATGTTTGCGTTATTGACACCGAACCGAAAACAGTTAAGAGGAAAGGCAGGTGTAGGAAAATCATTTAAGATCGCTTTGGATAATTTTAAGGTTGATGTAGGAGAAGAGATTGAATCAGCTTTTTCTCAATCCATGAATGAGTGCGAATCTATATGGTTAACTAGGGGAATCATGAATGAACCAAATGTCCCAGATGCTTTAAAGACGGCTTTAAATTCTGAAGAATGCATACTAGTTCCTCTAGCTATTAGTGGTCGATCGATAGGTGTTTTTTACGCTGATAAGGTGAGTAAAGATAAAAAAATTACAGGTGAAGAATTCTCTGCACTCAAGCAATTTGTATTTCAAATACAGTTAGCTTTAGAGCACATGCAGAAAGGTAACCGAAAGAAGAATTCAGATGTTGTTAGAGAACTACCTTTGAAATTATAAATTATATTTTTTAAATTAAAAAATGGCGGAGAGGGTGAGATTCGAACTCACGGAACCGTTATTTTGTATTTGCGCGAGAATTTTGTGCTAGGTCGAGGAAAGGGAATAAGTCTGAGATCCCAGTGTGCATTTAGCACACGGATCACAGACTTATCTCCCGTGACGAAGAGCTAGTGCAAAAGTCGAGGCGAGAATACAAAATATTCAGTTCGTCGGTTTTTAAGACCTAGCCTTAAACCGCTCGGCCATCGAAATAAAAGTTATAATTTTTTTGAAATAAGAAATGGCGGAGAGGGTGAGATTCGAACTCACGGAACCTTTCAGTTCGCCGGTTTTCAAGACCGGTGCCTTAAACCGCTCGGCCACCTCTCCGTATATGAAAATGTAAAAACAAATTAAAACCTAACCAAATAAATTTGGCGGAGAGAGAGGGATTCGAACCCTCGGTACCCCTTTTGAGAGTACACTCGCTTAGCAGGCGAGCACCATCGGCCAACTCGGTCATCTCTCCATTTCCGAGCTATTAAAAAGGCTCCAGAAAGAAGGGACATTTACTTACTAAGACAAACTTAATCAAGTCTTTAATCAAAGAAAGTTGAAAAAAATAAAATTCACGAGTCTAAAAATAGCATCTTGTGCAAATTTGTTCACCAATGCTATCAGGCATACAGCATTCTACCCCTGATTTTTATAAAAATAGAGGGAAGATTGTTTAGTAAAACCCCAGACAATCCACGATTTATGATTAAATTTAGCGCCATTAAGTCTATCAGCTTAAGAGTTTTTGTAGTATTGCAGATTTTATTAGTGGGAAATGCTTTCGCGCAAGCACCTAATCCCCCAACAAATGTACAAGCGACAGATGGTACTTCAATGACTTCTATTGGAGTTAGTTGGACCGCTCCTGGATCAGGACCAGCGGTTTCTTTATATCGTATATACAGATCTGTAATTAATGATCCATGTGGCCCATCTGGTATCGAAGCAGGTACTGTGGGTTCAGGAACAACAAATTTTAATGATACAAGTGGTAGTTTGGTTAACGGGCAGGTTTATTACTATGGTGTAAGAAGTGCAAGTGCTTCAAATGAACTAAGTACCTGTTCTTTGACTGATTCAGGCTTCTTACAAAGTATTGTTCCGCCGCTTCCTCCTGTTAGCGTATCTGCTACCACTAATCTATATGATAGGATCACTGTGACTTGGGCGATGCCATCAGGCAGTGAAACAATTACGAGTTATAAGATTTTTAGATCTACTGATTCTTTAGATTTATGTCAGGGTTCACCAATTGCAACGCCAGCAGTACCCTCTTTACTTTATAGTGATACTGCTGCAGTAGCCGGAACAGTTTATTATTATACAATGTCTAGTATTGGTCCTAATGGAGAGAGTGCATGTACTCCAACAAGATCTCTTGGATTTAGACTTCTACCACCACCACCGCTTCGCCCAGCAAATGTTCAAGCAAGCGATGGTACTTTTACAGATAAAATATTAGTTACTTGGCAGGCTCCAATTGGTTCCGAGCCGATATCTTTTTATAGATTATATCGCACCACGATTCCTGGGGCAATAAATGCATGTCAAACTTTATTACAAGATAATATTGCTGCATCAACTTTTTCTTTGAATGATACAAGTGGAGTTATTCCTGGTAAACTTTATTACTACTCCATGAAAAGTTCTGGACCTACTGGTGAGAGTCAGTGTAGTACGATAGATCCAGGATATGCTAGGATCTTACCACCTGCCAATGTTCAAGCTACGGATGGTACGTTTACTGATAGGGTTCGGGTAACGTGGGCTCCGCCAACCTTGGGTGGAGATGTTACTGGATATAAGATTTATAAAAGTTCAACGTCACAAAGTTGTAATACGATTTTTCAAGTTGTTAATTCTAATTCTGTGTTTAATATAGATGATACAAATGTGATTCAGGGTACTGATTATTTTTATTCTATTAAGACAGTCTCTCCGGCAGGAGATAGTGACTGTTCTCCAATAGATCCTGGGTTTGCGAGAAAGCCAGTAACGATTTGTAGCAATGGACTTGATGATGATCTTGATGGATTGATAGACTTACTTGATCCAGGTTGTAAAGGAGATCCTACAAGAAACGATGAGAAGGATCCTGATGGACCTCATTGTGATAATGGTAGGGACGATGATGGAGATGGTAAGATAGATTTCAGAATTGACTCTCTTACTGATACATCATGTAGCTCGCCAAGAGATGGTACTGAAGATGATACAGATGTAGCTCTTAAGAGCCCAGCATATATCAAATTCAATACTTACCTTGGTCAGTGGAACTTCGCTGAACTTGTGAATCAGGGAGTTGGTGATAAGCAAGTTGATCTAACACTTTATAACCTTTACGGTCAGAAGATGATTAGTAGAAAATATGTAGTGCCAGGTCAGAGCCAAGTAGACGTAGATGTTAACGCATTAGTCCAGTTTGCGTGTAACGTATTAAAGACCGCATGTGATAAGTTTGTAGATCACAGTGAGCAAGGCGTTCCAAATGGACTGGATAGACCTGATGGAGTTGTCGATACATATGGACTAGTTGAACTCGTATTTGATGATGATAACTCTAGTGAGCGTATATTAGGAAGAATGAGTTTCTACAGACCTAACGTAGACGGAGACTTCTCATTCGCTTTTGCAAGAGAATTTAAGAATCCTAATAAAGGTACTTCATATTCAACGGCAAATACTTATGATCCTCAAGGAAGTGGATTCTTGGTACCTAACTGGGCTGAAGTAATTAACCTTGATACAGTTAATAGAAGTTACACCGTTAACGTGTATGATCAAGAAGGTAATTTGAAGGCTAGTAAGGGTATTACTTTAGCTCCTTTAGGTGAGTTCGATGTTCAGGCAGGACATGAATTTATAGACGCGAATGGTAAGGTTGTAGAAGGAGTATTCTTAGTGGAAGTTATTCCACAAGATGCTACTGCCCCTTACTATTTATCAGTAAGTAGATATAGTTCAAATTCTAAGCCAGGTGTTCACCCTGAAACTTATAACTATGCTATGGCTATTGATGGATTGTCAGGAACTACTGATAAGATATTTGCACCAATTGGAAATACAATTAGTGGAATCTCAAGTCTTACAGATCGACCAGCTATAACTAACTGGGTTGAAGTAGTAAACGTAGATACAATACCAGCAGATGTTGTAATAAGTTTTAGAGCTTTGACTGGTAATATACTGTTTACTCAGGCTATTAAGATACCAGCTAAGGGGCAGTTCCACTTTAATGCTGGTGCATTACTACCTAAAGGTACTATCGGATCAGTAGAACTTCAGTCTAACGCTAAGGTAATATCTCAGGGTATGTCTTATGCACATGGAACTGATAACGGTCTGCAAACTGGATTTACATCAGTAGCAAGACCAGCAGGAGCACAGGAACAAGTTGGTACTATCAATACATTCCTTGGTATGAAGAATGCATTTGAAATTGTTTCAACAGTAGCTTCTGGAACAGACGTAGACTTTAAGATAACTACCTTTAGTGGTGCTACTAAGACTGGCGTGATTGGACTTGGTTCAGGGACTAATCAATCCTTCCAGATTACTGATAACTCTGCTTTAAATATCACTGAGAATACTTATGGAGCTATGATCCTTAAGTCTTCTTCAGCAGGAAGATTTATGGGTGAAGTTAGAAGACTTAGAATATCTAAGGGCAAGCTGGACTTTGTAATGCCGACAGGCGTTAGATAATCTAGCCTCAAAAAATGGCCACTTAAAAGGGTCTGAGGCGACAAAAACGCCTCAGACCCTTTTTTATTTTTGTAGATGTAATATATTAAACTTATGAAACTTAGCGAATTAAGCACTAAAACAACAAAAGACGTCAGTCAGAGTGATCCTAGTAGAAATGCCCAACTTTTAACTAAGGCTGGCTTTATTGATAGATTAATGGCGGGAGTTTATTCATATCTTCCTCTAGGTCTTAGAGTTTTAACTAAGATTGAGAATATCATTCGAGAAGAAATGAATGCAGTAGGTAGTCAAGAAATCTTGATGCCATCATTACATCCTAGAGAGAATTGGGAGCAGACAGGTCGTTGGGACAAAGTGGATATTTTGTATAAGCTTAAGGGCGCTGGAGATAGAGATCTTTGCCTTGGGCCTACTCATGAGGAGGCAGTTACGCCTCTTATTGGACGATTTATTCAGTCGTATAGGGACCTTCCTAAGTCCGTTTATCAGATTCAAACTAAGTTTAGAAACGAAGCAAGAGCTAAGTCTGGTTTATTGAGAGGTCGCGAATTTAGGATGAAAGATTTATATTCTTTTCACAGCACACAGGAAGACCTTGATACTTACTATGAGAGAGTACTTCAGGCCTATCATAAAGTTTATAAGCGTTGTGGATTGGGCGAGATAACTTTATTAACGTATGCTTCTGGAGGAATATTTTCTAAGTTTTCACACGAATTTCAAACTATTACTCCTTACGGAGAAGATACAGTTTATAAGATTCCAGGTACTGAAGTTGCTGTTAACAAAGAGATTATAAACGAACCTGGAGTAGTTAAAGATTTAATGCCAGGCTACAAGGAAGGAGATGAGAATTCTTTAGAGGAGGTAAGAGCAATAGAAGTTGGCAATATATTTAAGCTAGGTAGTAGGTTTTCTGATGCGTTTAATCTAAAGTTTACCGATAAGGAAGGCAAAGTTAATAATCTTGTTATGGGTTGCTATGGATTAGGTCCAAGCCGTGTAATGGGAACTATTGCAGAATGTTTGAGTGACGATTCAGGCTTAGTCTGGCCTAAGGAAATTGCGCCGTATCAAGTGCAATTAGTTTCTTTGTTAAAAGATGGACAGGATGCGGATAATCTTTATCATAAGCTTTTAGAGAATAAATTTGAAGTTCTTTATGATGATAGATCAAGTGCAGGGGCTGGTGAGAAGTTCGCTGATGCAGATCTAATTGGTTGTCCTTATCGCTTAGTGATAAGTAAGAAGACCCTTCTTGAAAACGGGATTGAGTTTAAGAAGAGAGGGGAGAAGGACGGAGTTATAGTTCCTATTGATAAGGAGTTGGAACTTAAATGCTTTTTTCTGTGCTAGCTTAACCTAAGTCAGTCTGGTTAGATTTATATATTTATTTGGTTATGAAAAATAATAGTATTTCAGAAAACTATACTTGGGATCAGGTTAGAGATCTTTATCCAAACGCTTGGGTACTTGTACAAGCTATGTCGTCCCATTCCGATGGAACGCAGAGAGTATTGGATGCCATGAATGTATTGGATGTTTTCGATGATAGTGAGCCAGCTCTTAGGCATTATTTAAAGCTTCATAAAGAAGATCAACGAAAAGAAATGTATGTGGTTCATACTAAAAAAGAGAATTTAGAAATTCGAGAATTAAAATGGGCGGGAATTCGAGCAGCTTAGTAAATCTAAGGTTAATTGATGGATTGCCATTTGTAACAGTTGAGATTTCTGTTAATAATCGCAGATTGGTTTTAGATAATGTACTTTTAGACACAGGCTCAGGCGGAAGTATCTTTCCTGCAGATAGGTTGCTTGATCTTGGTTTAAAACCTTCTGTGGATGATGAACTTCACGTTATTTCTGGAGTGGGTGGTAGTGAGTATGCTTTTTCTAAGTTTGTGGATAGCATCAGTATCGGGGAGATTAAAGTTGAAAACTTTAGAATTGAAGTTGGAGCTATGGATTACGGATTTGAAATAGATGGAATTTTAGGTATGAGTTTTTTAGTTCCAATTGGTGCAGTTATAGATATGGGAAGATATATACTATCAGTTAATCTTTAGTCTTAACCATTATAATTTCTTGCGTTACTGAATAGAGATTTTTCAAAGGTCCCGCTTTCTTCGTCTCGGTAAGAGTCTTCCTCTAAATGATGTGTAGAGAATTCGAATATTTCTGAATTTTCTAGGCCATAAAATCTGTGTTTTGTCCCAGGTGTAATGAGGAGTGAATCTCCTGGGTTTAGAATGAAGTGCTCGTCATTTAGTTGAAATCCAACTTTTCCTTTTGCAATGTAGAAGGTTTCATCTTTAATCTTATGATAATGTAGAGAGCAGCAGTAGCCCTCATTTAGTACTAACTTTTTACCGCAGTACTCTGAATTTACGATCCATTCTTCATGGCCCCATGTTTTAGGCATTATAATTTTTTCAAGCTCTGCTTTAAGTTCAGTAATACTCACAGCAACAGTTCCTTTTTTCTTTATTGCTAAACTAGAAGCATTGGTAGCGAATATTGCAGAGTCAACTAGGGATAGGCCTTTAAGTAATCCATGCATAGTCGCTGCAATAACAGTATCGCCGGCTCCAGACACATCAAAAACTTCTTGTTCCTTAGCTAGTATACTGACTGCTTCTTTGCCGTCATAAGTTAGCATTCCTAACTTACCGCAGGTTATAAGGACATTGCTTGAGAACTTTTGATAAAGTTTTTCAGCCATCTCTGCAACTTCTTCAATTTTTCCAGTAAAAGTAAGCCCAGTAAATTCTTGAGCCTCTTTTAGATTTGGCTTAATTAAAGTTGGCCGTTTAAAAAACTGAATGTTTTGTAATTTAGCATCTATAAGTATGGGAATGTTATTATTTAGAGCAAATTCTTCAAGAAATGCGATTGTTTTAGCCGTGATCATTCCCTTGGCATAATCACTAACTATAATCCCATCTATATTCTCTAAGGCTTTTTTTAGAATCTCAATGCAGATGTTTTCTTCTTCTGTATTTAAACTCTTTGTGTCTTCTGTATCGATACGAAGTATTTGCTGATTATTTGCTAAAATTCTTTGTTTCTTGGTCGTATGTCTGTTTAGAGGCAAAAGGTAGTCTGTACTTATATTTGCGGAACGTAGGAGCTTGCAGAGAATTTCTCCACTCTGATCTAATGCCCCTTGTACTGCTTCACCAATTGCTCCGACTAAGTTAACTTTATTTCCTAACGATACGAAGTTATGGGCAGTATTTCCAGCTCCACCAATCATGAATACTTCTTTTGATGGGTTACTTAAAACTGGCACTGGCGCTTCAGGAGAGATTCTTTGGACATCACCCTTTAAATGTGAATCGAGAATTAGATCGCCAAAAACCAGAATAGTTTTAGCAGTTTCTGGGGTGAAGACCTTCTTTAGGGCTTCACTGCTAAGAATAGACATTTTTGATTTCATCTGTGTTTTAAATGAGTGATGCAAATAAGACTTAGGAGGAAGTTGAATCCGGAGAGGGGGGGATTCGAACCCCCGGTACCGGTTAGGGTACACACGCTTTCCAAGCGTGCACCATCAACCACTCGGACACCTCTCCATAAATTCTAGGCATCTATTATCAGAGGTTGGGGGATTTTAGAAGGGTTTGAGGGCTATACGAAGAATTTTCAATCGCTAAGGTCTCTTTATACGCGTAGAGACAAGGCCTGCCTTGTCTAACCCCCTTTATTTTAGTATGTTTTTGGCGCTAGTTAAAATCCAAAGAACTCTTGAAACTTCTTTTTTATCTTCTTTGCCTTGATCTCGTTCTTTTCCAATGTCAAACTTCCTTTGATATCTGGGGAGAAGACGGAGTTTAGATCATAAGACTTAAGGTCGTTTTCTGATTTAACTGAGTTAAATAAATCTTCAATTCTTTTATTAAATGCTGAATCAAATTTGATGGTCAAGACTACATCCCCAGTCACGGAAAAATAGGTATTCATTTGATTTGAGAATGGGCTATTTCTTAGAGAATATTCTCCTAACTTAGGCATTATTCTTAAGGCCTTTTGATTTAAATAATTATCATCACCCATTATGTGATATCTTTTCGTACCGGTCATGTCTGAGGCTTGATAGA
>JBILFC010000026.1:0-19214 GCA_044351785.1 Bdellovibrionota bacterium | reverse complement strand
GATAATAGAAGAAAAATATTTTTCTAATCCAAATGTGGATAAGCCTTTTGTGAGTAAATATTCTTTACTAGATGATACTAAAGCGAGTTCTATGCCTTGATCTTTTAAAGCTTTAAGAGTTTCTTCTGCGCCTTTATATAGTGAGAGATTGTGTATATTGCTATGAACATGTGAGTGGGCATCTTCGATTAGTTTAGGAAATGAGATTTCTGGATATTTAAGTTGACCCTTGTCATGTTCATAAAAGAAATTTCTAGCGATATGAGAATCTGTGAATGAGTGACCAAGTTTATTTAGGGCGTTACGATAACCTTCTAACCATAGGTGAAGAGTCATGCCAAGGGTGCCGTCCCAGTCAAAGATTATGTTTTTAATTTTCATGAGATTGAGGCCTCTATTTTTTTAATTATTTCAGGTATTTGGTTCTTTGTCTGATAGTTCATAGTTTACTATAAACTATGAACTATAAACAGGGTGGTTTAATGTTTTAATATTTCGCCTCAATTCATTAAGCTTCGCTCTTACATGCCCGACTCTTAAATTGAATAACGATATATTATTCTAGGAAGGAAGTATGAGAATAGATAATCAATCTGCAGTTAATGCTTATGAACAGCATGATCTTAAAAGAAAGGGAGTAAAACAGTATACTCTTGATGATTTTTCACCCAGAAAGGCGAGCCCTAGTGAAGATAAAGTAGATATCGGTGCCCCTACCGTTGGATCCAGCCTTGAGCTAACAGCTCAGCAGATATTAGATAAAATAAATGAATCTATAAAGAAAGATTTTCCTGATTATGTTGGTTCTACCGCTCCTGAAGATAATACATCTGAGAAGATTTCTAGTAATATAGTTACTGGCGCTACTGCACTTTTTGGAATCTATGCCGCACAGAATAAGAATTTACAAGGCGAAGAACTTATAAGTTCTTTTATGAGTACGATTAGAGCAGGGGTTGAAAAGGGATATGGTCAGGCCAAAGATATCCTTGGAGAGATAGGAGCTTTAAAAGTTTCTGGAGTAGAGGATGCAATAAGTGAAACTATGAGGCTAGTGGAAGTTGGCTTTAAGAACTTTGAGGATCAGTATCGTAAGGAGAATGGGATAGTTTTAATACCGGAAGTTGCTAGTTCAGATCAATCAAGTCAACCAGAGGTAGCGCCTAGTGAGGCTTAGTGATAGCTCACAAATGACTTAAATCCATTCTTCATTACCATAGAAAATTTAATGGGGTTTTCTTTCCCCTCTATTTTAATTGATTCTATTTCTAGATCTTCGCTAATAGGACTAAGGCTTAGTGTCCAGGAGCCGTCTTTCTCAATTTTACAGTCACTCTTAAGATTTTTTTCCTTTTGGTTACTTGAGCCGTTTATCGCGGCGTTAATTTCAAGAAATATGTCTAAGAACTTATTGGTATCTGTTTTAATCCACTCACCATCTTCTTTTTTGTAGAAAGTTGTACCTGTACTTCTTTGTTCTATCTTTGAAGCATATTCTCCATCAGTCTCCCAGGTGTAGTTATCTTTATCTATTATGTCTAGATAGCCAGTTACTTTCATCGGTTCACTTAAGGCAGGGATGTATCTAAGTTCAGTAAAAGTTAGTTTCTTACTTTCAGGAGTTGGAGGGCAGGATTGTGCCATAAGATTATGGCTAGTTAGGAATAATAGTATGACTAAGCTTTTAGCAATTCTATTTTTATATATTCTTCTAAACACTAGTTCTCCGCCGATAGATGCGCCTATGATTAGATAACTAATCAATCCATTCCAAAGAAGCCAGAGGTTTTTATCCATTTTAATAGCAGTATATAGCGAGATTATGGTTATTATCGGCATTAGAATAGACCAGTATATGTTTAGTTTAAAGCAGTATTTTTGAATTTCCGGAGTAAAGTTCTTTTCGCTCTTTCTGGCGAATTTTTCAATAAGAGTTTCTGCTCTGAACATAGAGCTAATAAATAGATAGCTCATTAGACCATTCATGAATACAGGATAGTAAAGGTAGGAGGCTGAATCTTCTGAGAAGAGATATAGCAGAGCCAATACGATGAAAACCGCAAATTTCAAAAGAGTAATTTTATTCTTAATTAAAATTCTCATTGGATTCTACTAGCATACTCTAGATATACATTGTATTCCTTCCAAGAGTCTTCGTCCATTGTATGAGTGCCGCTTAGTATTTTGGTTATGACTTCTCTATTATCGACTCTTTCTAGTGCTTGAGGATTCTCCTTTCTCAGTCTTAGCCCCATACAGATTAGTGAGAAAAATCTTCCATCATAGAAGGAATCAATTGTATCTTGCCAACGAGCATACTTTTTCTTCATTCTTTCTTGATATTCTGCTAGCCCATCAGTGCCATTTTTTAAAAGAGCTTCTGCTAGTAACTTAGCTCCTTTTAGAGAAAGGTAGACTCCACTAGAAAATACAGGATCTACAAATCCTGCGGAATCTCCGACTAGCGCCCAGTTAGGTCCATACAGTTTGTTGGTTCTGTTCTGGTAGTTTTCATATTTCATGACAGGGCTGATTCTTTTTCCCTTAATGGCATCTTTTAGGTAGGGATAGCCATTAATAATACCTTCTAATTGTTCCTCTGGCGTAGAACCGTATTTAAGGAGACTTTCCTCGGGAGCTACTACTCCAATGGAAACTCTACCTTGAAGTGGGATTCTCCATGTCCAACCATTAGGAAGGATGTTCATATGTATACTTCCATTATATGGAAGTTCTGCTTTTGAAAAGTGAGCGAATAGGGCCTTGTCTTTTCTTTTTCCTGTTGTGCTATCTAGGTTTAAAAGTTTGGGAAGGTACCTGGCTCTACCTGTGGCATCTATGATTAAATCTGTTTTTTTTGTATTTGAAGACTTAAATTTAACGGCCTCATCACCATCTTTAATTAGAGGGCAGTAATCTTTCTTTATCTCTACTCCTACTGAGATAGCGAGTTTATTAAAGAGTTCATCAAATTCATTTCTATTTACGTTATAAGCATGTTGGGCTCTGTCCTTGGGAAGATTATCAAATCTCATTTCCCATTTTTCGTTTTCAAAGCCCTCAAGAGAGTTTAGATAAAGTACCGCTCCTTGTTTTTGTCTACCAATCTTTTTAACTTCATCTTCAAGACCTAGTTCTCTAATTATCTCTAAGCCTGCGGGTATCTGGGATTCTCCTACTACAAGATCTGGTTTGATCCCCGCATCGTACATTTCAACTTCGATGCCACCCTTTTTAAGTAGATAAGCGAGCGTACCGCCTGCTGGACCGCTACCAATTATAGTTACTGATTTTACTGCATTCACAATTAGGATCTTTTAATTTTACCTGAGTTAGTCAATTCTATTGAGTCTACGAAATCAATTTTCTTAGGACATTTTAATGAACCCAGAGTTTTCCTAAGGTATGAAATGATTTCTTTTTCGTCAAGGGGTATGCTAGATATTACTTCTGCTCTGATTTCAGATCCGAATAGATCGTGAGGTATTCCGTATACTCTAGCCTCTTTTACTCCCTCTAGTTGTTTAATCTTATCTTCAATTTCTTCTGGGAATACCTTGTGAGCACCAATGTGCATTGCAGAACTAGATCTCCCTAATATTTTAAATCCGTTTCGAGGAATTTCTTCTATTAAATCACCAGTGTTGAACCAACCGTCCCTAAGAATTTCCGACTTGGTTTTAAAGGGCGATAGGTACGCATCAAGCATTCCCTCGCTTTTAAGTAGTAGTTCAGCTTCTTGACTCCTTTTTGCCTCTATCTGAGAGATAGGGGTAAGTGAATTCTCATTCCCAGAACTTTTTAATGCTAGGCCGATTTCGATGATCCCGAATATTTCAGTGATCTCTTTGAAGTATTTTTCATTAAATTTATTTCTTGTGATATCTGGTATTTTTGTTCCTGTGCTAACTAGGAGCTTAGCTTCACTTAACTCTTCTATTAAATCCATCTCAGATAGAATAGCGTAATGGTAGGGGCTAGCGTAAATGTGGGTTGGTTTGTTTTTTTTGCATATCGAACGTATGCTGTTTTCATCGAAGGAGTCAGGAGTGAGTATCGTTGCTCCAATAGAGAGGAAGCTTAGAAGAGAAGCTATGAAGTGGAATGGATAGCTCATAAGGCAAAGTACGGTACTATCTTTTGAAACCTCTAGTGCTTCTATTGCTATTTCTACCCTATTAAGAGCTGACGAGCTAGATATATAGACTCCTTTTGATGTACTTGTTGTGCCAGAAGTAGGTCTTACGAATCCGCCTTTTTCTAAAATCGCATCTAATTTTGATGGCTTTTTTATTCCTGTCTTTTCCAGAGCCCAATCTTTGTTCTTTTTAAGTGAGTATTCTGGAAATGTAATAGAATAGCTCGTTAATTTTTCTTCCTCTTTGAGGTCATACTTTAGAGGAATTAAGACAAGTTCATTTAAAATGGAAGCAATCAAAGAGACCAAGAAGTCTTTATTTTTCCTTACTTCAAGAGAAACAAAGGTTGATGCGGGCAGTTTGTTTTCTTTTATTAAGTCTGAAAGCTTAAGCGCTTCTTCGAAAAGTTCTTCGTATGTAAGATTATTTACTTCAGATACAAATGCAGTCTTGTCGCCCTGAGATGTAAATGTGTTTACAATTTGTTCTTTAAGATTTGGTTTCATCTTTATCTTAATTCTTCAAGCTGCTGATATTTGTGCACACAACCGAGAATATCTGAATTATTTATATTAGAGGTTGCAAGGAAGCCTGCGGCATGTCCAGTTTGAAGAGCTGTTCCGATTACTCTAGCAGATGAATGGGCTTTTTCTTCGGCTGAAACGGCACGACCTGCAGAAAGCAGATTTTTAAAAGATTTAGATACTAAGCAATCATAGGGAATGTCGTAGTAATCATCGTCTTTTATGTGTTCGATGATCGGAGCTTTAGGACCTTTCCACAATTCAATAGGCCAAATGCCCTTAGCAATAGTATCCTCTGATTTCACTGCGTTTAGTACCATGGAATCAGTAAGAGTGTGTATGCCTCTTGGTCTCTGTGAGCTTCTAATTCCGAGGCTACTTGAAAAGAAATCAAGTTTTAGATTAGTACAGAAGGTTGTTGTTTTTAAATATCCTAAAACTTCTTTTAGTTTGTTTAATTCTTCTTCATAACTTGAATTAGGTAAAAGGCTATTAAATTTAAAATAAATTTTGTCTTCATAGGTATTAGTAGTTCCCGGAACGAAGTTTAAAGATCGCCCACTAACTGAGATTAGATTGTTTCTGTAAGCTGATTCTAGTTCTTTAAAGAGAGTAAGTTTTAAAATGTTTTCGTCTTTCTCTTTTATCCCACTAAGGGCAAGGACGATTGAGGGGTATTGATAGTCTGATTCGTTAATCATCTCCCCACCGCTAAGACTCGTTAATACTCCATCTCCTGAGCAGTCAATAAAGACTGATGCTGAGATTGTTTTAGTGCTATCTTCTTTCGTAATGTTGATAGCTTTAATTTGATAGTTTTCAGTATGAGTTTTTGTTACTTCGTATTGATTTCTGATTTGAAGTAAATTGCTTTTAAGGTATTTGTCCGAGAGTTCTTTAAAAGCTTCTAGTTTATACGGAAGGTAAGAGAGACCTGTCTCATTTGATATAACTGAGGTGTTGCTAAGAGAAGCTAATTTTCTTGTGAACTCTCGGGGGAAATTCCCTACTAAATTATCTTCCTTATTGAATCGCCTATGGACACCGCAGATTGTGCCTACGTATATATTGGTAGCTTGCCCACCGATCTCTTGATCTTTATGAATAATTAGGGTTTTAAGACCTTCTTTCGTAGCCGCAACTCCTGCTCCTATTCCTGCAGGTCCTCCACCAATAATTACTAAGTCAAAGCTTGATTGCATCCTGGTTATAAAAAGTATTTAGCTTTTACTATCATCATTTTTCGAATTATAATAGAACGCTAAAAAACTATATAATATTTAATGTCAAACTCGATCCCATTAAGAAAAACAGGAATCTTTGTTTCCCCTCTTAAGGTTCTAAATGAACCTACTGAGCCACCGCGTGCATTAAAGTCCTTGGCCCAGATTATTGATAATGGATTATGTCATAGGTGTGGTAGTTGCGTGGGGATTTGCCCAACTAAGGTGCTTGGACTTGATAGTGAAGAATATCCTGAAGTTCATAATTTAAACGCTTGTACGGATTGTGATCTGTGTGTGAGAGTTTGTCCTGGAGATGAGTTTAGTGCTCCTAGTATCGCAAAAGAGTTATTTAAAAAGCCTCCCGAGCCAGTTGATACTCATGGCTCATTTATGGAAGCTAGTATCTCTTATGCTGTAGATAAAGATATCAGGTATCATTCTTCTAGTGGTGGACTAGTAACAGGGCTTTTATTATCTATGCTTGAGGCGGGAGAGATTGATGGTGCTCTAGTCGTGTGTTCCGATGATAAGGTGCCATGGAAGGGTAAGCCAATTATCGCTAGAACTAAGGATGACTTAATTTCATCTTTAAAATCTAAATATGCGATTTCTCCTACCAACGTTGCTTTTCAAGAAATTATTCAGACTGAGGGGCGCTATGCAATTGTCGGCCTTCCATGTCAGATTCATGGGTTTAGAAAAGCAGCTAAGTTAAATAAAAAACTTAATGAAAGAATTGTTCTTAGTATTGGAATATTTTGTCATGCAGCAGTTGAGCATGAACCAATGCACTGGATGTGGAATAACGTTATTAAGGATAATCAGTCTGTAAAGAAGTATATTCCTAGGGAAGGTAAGCATCCAGGGACTCCTTATATCGAAAAGAATGATGGTAGTACTGAACCAGTGTATTTCCCTCAGAAGAAGGGGTATCGTCCGAGTTCCACTGAGATGCTTAACATATTGTATAGATTGTATACTCCTGCAAGATGTATGACTTGCTATGATTCAACTGCCGAGTTTGCTGATATTGCTGTGGGTGATCCTTGGATGACTCCTCCTAATGAGAGTATAGATTTTTATGATGGCTATAGTTTTACTTTAGCTAGAACGGATGCTGGTACTTCTGCCATGAAGAGGGCAGAAGAGAGGAAAGATATTATTGTGGTTCCAATTCGCGAGGATCAGGCAAGAAAGAGTAATATCATGATGGCGGTTGAGAAGAAGAATCGGGCGTGGAGAGTGATTGAGACTAGGAGAAGGCAGGGCTTAGCTATACCTGATTATGATTTTAAGACGCCGAAGATTAAGGGTAAGCATTTAATTGAAACTGAGATTGGTATTTTAACTCATATCTTTTGTTTTATGGGGTGGGGGAAGATTACGTTATTAAAGCTAGCTTATAGTGAGCTTGGTTATTTTTTACTTAAGTTGAATTACTATAGAAGAGAGTTTAGAAACTGGAGAAGGGATAGAAGGAATAATAAGAAGGAGAGGGAACTTCAGAAGGAGGTGAGTGGTGGCTGAGATTTTGGAGTCTGAAGAGTTTAGTTTTAAGGGTATTGGTTCTGAAGGCAGTGGGGACAGGGAGTCTTCTGGTCTTATTCAGGTTAAGGTACTTGAGCCTGCTGATGCTAAGCTTGCTGATGGTTGTTTTCTTTTTATAGTTCCTGAGCTAGCCATAGAAGATAGTTCTTTTAGTGCGTTTTTAAAAGTAGAAAGTAAGCTAGTTTCTAAGGTAGCGATTTTAGAAAGCGCTCTTCCTGCGGGAGAAGAGATTATTTCTTATGCTACTAGATTAATTTCAGAGCTTGAAAGGCTTGGTCTTAGGCGGATTAGTATTTTAGCTAGAGAAGATGGTGCGAATATCGCGCAAGCTCTTTGTCTACTTGATCCTAAGTTATTTAGGCGAGCGGTTTTAATTGATCCAAGATCAAGGGTTCATCCAACGTTTAAAGAACAACTGATAGATAAGATTGAAAGTTATTTGCCAGTTGGTTTGCCTTTTAGAGCTTCTACTATAGGGTTTAATTCGAGACCATTTTTACATCGTATCAGGTGTCCGATCTTAGTTCTAATTTCTAAATCAGCTTCACTTTTTAGTCAGAGTGAGAGTGAGTATATTGGTCGTAAGATTCCTAATTGTTATATTCAAAGGCTTGGTTCTTTTAATGTTTTTTCTAAGCGAAATGTATTTAGTGAAGAAATTCTGAAACTACTATCTGAATTTCAAGAGACCTCTGCTAAAAGGCCACAGAAGAATCGATAAAGATAGACGCGAGAAGGTTCCTTTTACAAAACCTCCCCGCGCTCCGCTTACTTAGGCTGCCTTGCGCTCTTCCTGGATGCGTTCTATGTCCTTCCTTACGCGCTCTCTTTCATCGCTGTTGAAATTAGTGATGTCGTTTAAGACGTCAGCAATAGAGTTCTCTTTAAGGCTACTAATGGATACTTCCATTTTTTCGGTTAGTACTAGGACATAGTACCGATCTTGTAGTTGAAGAAGGATTCGGCTCTTTGGCCCCTCTGCGGAGCCTCCTACTTCGGTGCCATGCTTTAGGAGGGAAACGGTTGCAAAGCGTTTTTTGTCAACTTGGATTCCATCTCTAAGTTTTTTTTGCCACTGATCTCCACGATTTTGAAACGTAGTCGTGAGGTCGGTTATCGAACTTCTGAGATAGCTAATCCGGAGTTGTCTTTTACTCGCAGCAAGCCCTTTTCCTGGTTCTGATTTGAGTACCGTTCGGAGGTCATGAATACGTTCTTTCAGTATTTTTCTTTGGGTTTTTATTCCGTCACTTTCGTCCTCAATTATTATACGGAACTGCTCTCCTATCTCTGGGCAAAGCCATTGGTAGGGTGGCAGAATGGTCGCCTCCACCCGGAATACCGATTTGACAATGTCCATTCTACAACCAAGAAGAGCAGCATTAAATAACCATGTGCTCAGAGCCTCTTCGACCTTCTTTGCCGTTTCCCGTTCACCCTTCTTTACCATATTCCATTCAGCCTTGGTGCCACTCTTTGCCTTACGCAGAGCTTTTCTTAAACTCCATCCGGTATGATCCTCCAAAAAGATTAGAATCAATCCGATTAGTAAAAATAGTACTATCGTGCCTACGACTACTGCAGCTCTGATGTCTTTATCACTCATCATGTGTAGGTACTCCCACCAAGATTCCGCCTGGCGCGGTTGACCCATAGGATCAAGTTATGCCCCTTTTTTGTAATGGACCATCCATTCAAATATCCAGCCATAAGCCAGAAGGTGCAAGATCAAGGGCATAACCCTTGATAGGAAAACCTGAAAAAAAATTCTCACGTCTCCCTATATGATCCTAGTATGAGTCTAGGATTTAATAGAGAGTCGTATAAATTCTTCTACCCGAGATTTAATTTTTTCCATTTATAATGGCGTAAGCACTTTCTCACTATTCCAATCATGAATCAAGCCATCGGCCTTAAGTTTTTGATTTTGTTATACCGAAAGGTATTTATTAAATAGCTTAAGATGGGGCGAGTTACTTAGGAAAACCTTTTCACTCGCGGGAACTGTTATTAGTCGTTCGAAGGTCGATTTTCGAATTTTTTTAACATCTGGACAAGTGGTAGTGTGATTGGTAGTGCAATTGCTTCCCAGAGTGTCTTAAAGACCCATTGGCTGAGCATGGCTGTGAGTAGGACATCGTTTGGCATTATTCCCGTAAAGGCAATGCCTAGAAATAATACCGTATCAAGAGCTTCTGCTAAGGCGGTAGATGCAATGAATCGTGCACCCGTAGCTAGCCAGTGATCTCCCATGTATTTCATTTTCTCAACGACCCAAGCGTTTGTGTAGCTTCCTACGAATATGGCTACGAACGAAGCGCAATTAATTCTCATGAACTGTCCAAGGATTTTATCGTATTCAACTTGGTTGTTCCAGATTGGAGCTGGATTTAGTCTTTGCACTAATATTGTGAATGCAGAAGCAATCATTAGTCCCGCAATGCCCGTGAGGAGCACAATTCTTGTTCTCTTCAGGCCATAAACTTCACTCAGTAGATCGTTAATGATGTAGCTTAGAGGGAAGAGTACCGTACCTCCGGCAATCGTGAGAAAACCAAATAGCTGCACTAACTTCGCTCCAGCAAGTATATTGCTCATGATGAGAAGTATGCAGTACATCCCTGCGAAAAAAACAAAGAGTCTTGAGCCCTTTACTCCCGTAGAGAGGCTGAAATATTCTTTCATTAGAGTGAGAACGCGAGACATGACGGAACCTTTCTTTAACCTTCGAAAAAAAGAAAAAAATGTGTAACTCGCCTGGGCTTAAACCGGATTATAGTATAACCACAGGCGAGATTTGGCTTACTTTAGTGTCCAAAGAAGCCCCCATCTACCCAACTATTTATTTAGGCCGTATTTATGTTCTCTTTATCTTAAAGTCAATTTCAATAGGAAATATCAATAATGTGATTTTTTTATTAATAGAATTCCTATTCTGTAGCTTAGCCCTAGTGATTGTGAGTAAAATGAAGTTTCTGGGGAAGAGCGAAGAAAGGTTGAAAGGGGGTGATTTTTATGGTGATCAACGTTCCTGTTCTGGCTTTCAGGGCAATTGCTAAGTTGACCGAGGAGCTATTGCACGAAGCAGAAATGGCGAGAGAGGAAGTAGCAGTGTTAATAAGAATTTTCACTCAAGCCATTTTGAACTTCAAGGCAGGTAAGGCAAGTGCAGAAGATTTTCTCCTTGTGCGTTGTTTGGTACCCGCAGTTGATCCTTCTCTGGTAGCTCGTGCTAACAGAGACTGAGAGCGTTTTAAAGATGGATCTCTAAAACGCTCTTCCCCATGCCCATTTTTTAATTTAAAAGTCGAGAATTATCGTCACTGGCCCATCATTTGTTAGACTTACTTTCATATCAGCTCCGAAAATTCCGGCCTTTACTCGCTCCTGCCCAAGAGTATTTTTTGCAAGTAAAACAAGTTTATCAAATAGTGGGCTAGCAAGTTTTGGATGCATAGCATTAAAGAACTCTGGTCTTCTCCCTTTTGAAGTGTCAGCATAAAGAGTGAATTGTGGAACTAAAAATAATTCACCCTCAATATCAAGCAAGGACTTATCAAATCGCCCTTCTTCATTAGAAAAAATTCTTAAGTTTAAAATTTTATTTAGAGCAACTTCTAAAACGTCTTCTTTGTCATCTTTTCCAAATCCTACGAGACAAAGTAGGCCAGGCCCCTCAATCCGGTCTGTGGATGTGTTATCGACTACTACCTCAGCGAAGGTGATTCTTTGAACGACGACTCGCATTTCTTAGAAGTTATAGAATCGTATAAAAAGTTGACCTTCCCCCGCCTTCTCTTTTTAAATGCCCTCTCTCTTTAAGCAGTGATAGGTTGTATTTAACAGTACTTAAATTTATACCAGTTTCAGTAACAACTTTCTCTCTTGTTACTGCGCCGTGTTTTTGAATTACTTCTAATATTTGTTTCTGTGTTTCTGTAAGTACAGCTTGATTAGTAAATCTTTCTTCAGCGGACACAGCATCCTCTGCTGACTTAAGAAGAGTTCTTACGAAAAACTCTAGCCATAGAGGAATACCCGACCAGTCTGAAAATATAGTTCTTTCTGCATGTTTTAGAGCTGTGTAGTAAGACTCTCCCGAATCGAGGAAAGCTTTAATGAAGCTACTATTTTCTACAAAGTTATATCCGCAATCTTTTAATAATGACCAAGATGCAATTAGAGCTGTTCTATGATTCCCATCTCTAAAAGGATGAATTTGTAAAAATAAAAGGTGAAAAGTTCCTATAGTAAGAATTGGAGAGATCTCGCCGTAACTTAGCTCGTCACATGTCCACTCAACTAAATCTTTCAGCCGTCTTTTAACTAGAAAAGGAGATACGGTAGTAAAAATCCTTTTATTGTCATGACTAAGGAAGCTAAGTTGATAGTTTCTAAGAATTTCATCAATGTTAATGTTATCAGTAACATTCTCTTTTTTTGTTTTGCAGACAAGGGATTGATTTAGTTGAGCTAAGCCTTCCTCTGAAAGCTCGAAATCCATACTAAAGGAATCTTTTGTTCGTGAAATTATTTCGAGGTGTTCTTTGCTGATGATATTTGAAGAACTGAAATTCGCATTTTTAGAGGAACTAAAGAATGTGAGTAGGGGGTGCGCAAGTGGAGCGGGGGTTGTATGATCTAGGGAGAGAGCGCTAAGTGCATTTGTTTGTATGCTGAGGTTCTTTTGATCTTCGTATTTTACCGGGCAGGAACCTCTTTGTAATATGCCCGTGAGCCTTTCTAGTTGGGCAACATAAGTTAACATCCTATGGGTGAGTTTTAATTCTGGTTTTTGAGCGTTCATATCGTTGATAAGTCCATTAATATTGTGTCTCTATTTATGTTTTCATAGTATCGTTCGCTAATCAAGAAAGAAATTTATAGCGTTGTTTCTATGCTTAAATTTTTTAGGTAATTATTTAACATCAGATGCATGACTAAGTTAACTATTCATGTTATGAACACACTGTTAGTTAGTGTGGGATTTAAAAACACCCACTAAGTATCTATTATTATTCATTTAATACGGCGTTAACTTTATGTTGTCACCTAAGTCGCTTTTAGCTGGACGAGATGTAAGACGGGAAGTGGATTGGGGCATGAATGCTGAAGATAGTAAGAATTCTGTTCGTGATATGGGCCAAGCAAGCTATAAAACTATAAGTGTCTTAAATGATTCAGAATCTTCTAGTTTATTGGAGGATTGCACAGTGCGAGGAGCATTCGAGTGCGGTGGTGATCTCTCAGTGAATGGATTTTTAGAGGGCGATCTTTCGGTCGGAGGCCTCCTTGTTGTTGGAGTAACAGGTATCGTTCGAGCGAATTGTAGAGCTAGAAGTGCGAAAGTATATGGTAAGGTCGTAGGAGACCTAATTTGCTCTGAGAAAATTGAAATAATGGCGGGTGCAGAAATCAGAGGCAATATAAAGACTAAAAGACTGTCTATTGAGGACGGTGTCGTATTTGATGGTAGGGTTGAAATGCCAGCTCCTGAATCTAGCTCAAAAGAAGATCTGCTCGACTTGCAAATGGATGCCATTTTAGGGCATGAAGGGGTCCAATAAATTAAGAAATATTATTCTTAATTCTAAATTTAGTATTTAATAATTTTTTAAAAGAATCTGTGGCTCATTCTCATTCAAATGATAAACCTCTAGGATTGTCCGATGTCATTGCTGGCGCGGTAATATTTGTGTGTCTTTGGTATGTAGCAAGCGATGTTGCGGGACCGCAAGGGATTGGCTTTTTGAAGAATTTATTGACGGAGCAGAGAAGCTTTGAATTGCTTTGTTCTGGATTTTTATTTCTAGGCCTATGGCTGGTTTTAGGTAAGTTGGTAATTGTTCCTTACCTAGAAGCGTTTTACGAGAGAGAGGGAATGACTATTGGTGCTCAAGGAAGTAGTGGCGATCTTAGGAAAGAGATTGTTACTCTTAGGTCCGAGCTAGATAGGGAGTTACATCTCGCTAGAATGGAAGGTGTAAAGAGAAAAAACGACAGGATATTCGAGGCTAAGAAAAAAGCTGAGGATATTTTATTGGCAGAGAAGAGTGTCGTTGATGCTGAGATATCTAAGATGAAAGCTGATTTAGATATGCAAAGAGAACAAGTGATGGCATCGCTTGATAAGGAAGTTGATTCTTTATCAGGTATTTTTTATCAGAGGCTAACATCTGTTGGTTCTCAAACTATTCATTAGGATTTACTGTATGGATTTTAAAATGCTACCTTTAGTTAAGATTATTAGTACATTAGTTTTGATCCTTTTTTATGCTACGGCTTGTTTTGCTAGTGGCGGAAGTCATGGTGCAGGGCATGCACCGGCAGATATAAGCACTTTATTCTATCCAACTTGTAACTTTATTATCTATTTATGTTTGATGACCTACCTTTACAGGAAGTTTGCTCGTCCTGTACTAAGAGATCAGAGGATTGAGTTAGAGGCGTTTGTTGCTCGTGCTCAGAATGAAATGTTAACCCTATCTAGTGAGGCAGCTCAGATTAAGGATAGGATTTCCATGATTCAAGAAGAGAAGGCGGATATTATAGCTGAACTTGAGAAAGAGGGGAGATTGACTGCGGATGCCTTAATTATGGAAGCCAATCAGAAGGCGCGTAGATTAAAAGAGGATGCTACAAAGTGGTATGAATCAGAAACTCAACGTACAAGATCTGAAGCTAAAAGAGAGTTAGTTGGGCGAATTATTTCTAAGGTAAGGGCAGATTTAAGAATTAAATTCTCCTCAGAAGAAGATAAACAATTTATTAAATCAAATCTGGTAGGACTTCCTTCCGGAATGAAGAATTAATCATAATTTTAAAGAGGGCTAATTAGGTGTCATCTCAAGGTAGAAAAATAGGTCTAAGATATGCAAAGGCTTTTATTAGGGCTTCGGAAGATATGGAAGCTTTAAAGTCAGATCTTCAAGTTTTAGAAGATCTTGAAAAAGCTATAAGTGGAGACTCTGCAATAAAATCATTTTTTCTAAATCCTATAGTCGAAACTGAGAAGAAGGTTTCATCATTAAGTTCTATTTTGACAGCCGTTGGCGCTAGTAAGAATGTAGTTAAGTTCCTAGAAGCAATAGTAGTTAACGGAAGAGTCTTCGCACTGTCTGATATAGTACTCGTATTAAAAGACTTATCTATGGGTAAGTTAGGTATAGTGAGAGTGTTGGTTGAGAGTGCTAGAGAATTATCAGATACAGAGAAGTCTGACGTAGAGAGTATGTTGGGTTCTAAGATCGGAAGTAAGTTAGCTCTTAATTGGAAGGTTGAGCCTGCTTTGATCGGTGGGTTTGTGGCTAGCTATGATGGGGTTGTTGTGGATGCAAGTATTGAAGGCCGTCTTAAGGGCATGGAAAAGAGCCTTTTAGCATAAATTTAAAACTAGATATTATTGGTAATTAAAAAAGAGAAACCATGGAAATTAAAGCACAAGAAATTAGCAGACTCTTAAGTGATAAGATTAAAGATCTTAAGACCGATATAAATATGGCTGAAGTTGGTACTGTTATCTCAGTGGGAGATGGTATCGCTAGAATTTATGGTCTTGATAAGGTAGCAGCGGGAGAACTTCTTGAGTTCTCCGCAGGAATACAAGGTATCGCACTTAACTTAGAAGAAGACAGTGTTGGAGCGGTGTTGATGGGTGAAACTGCTCTTGTTAAGGAAGGAGATCAAGTAAAGAGAGTCGGAAGAATTGCTGAAGTTCCAGTTGGGGAATCTCTAATTGGAAGAGTAGTTGATGCTTTAGGTCGTCCAATTGATGGTGGGCCAGAGCTAACAAATATTAAGTATTCTAAGCTTGAAGTTAAAGCTCCAGGGATTGTAAAAAGAAAGTCCGTTAATGAACCACTTCAAACTGGAATTAAGGCAATCGATGCAATGATTCCAATCGGTAGAGGTCAGAGAGAGTTAATTATTGGTGATAGACAAACTGGTAAAACTGCGGTTGCGCTTGATGCTATCATTAATCAAAAGGGTACAGGTGTAATTTGTATCTATGTGGCAATTGGGCAAAAGAGATCAAGTGTTGCTCAAGTTGTAGAAAAGTTAAGAGAGAATGGTGCCCTAGACCATACGATTATTGTTGCTGCGAGTGCTTCTGAGCCAGCTCCAATGTCTTTTCTTGCTCCTTATACAGGATGTACTATGGGAGAGTATTTCAGAGACTCAGGTAGACATGCACTAGTTGTATATGATGACTTAAGTAAGCACGCTGTTGCATATAGAGCGATTTCACTTTTACTTAGAAGACCTCCAGGTAGAGAAGCATACCCAGGAGATGTTTTCTATCTTCACTCAAGATTATTAGAGAGAGCAGCTAAGTTAAGTGATGCTGAAGGCGCAGGTTCTTTAACTGCTTTACCAGTTATTGAAACTCAAGCTGGTGACGTATCAGCCTATGTTCCAACTAACGTAATTTCTATTACAGATGGTCAGATTTACTTAGAAACAGATTTATTCTACGCAGGTGTTAGACCGGCTGTAAACGTTGGTTTGTCTGTATCTCGGGTAGGTGGTGCAGCGCAAATTAAAGCAATGAAGAAAGTTGCTGGTACTTTAAGACTTGCTCTAGCTCAGTACAGAGAAAAGCAAGCATTTGCGCAGTTCGGTTCTGATTTAGATGCTATCACCAGAGCTCAGCTAGATAGAGGAGCTAGACTTGTTGAGTTATTAAAGCAACCACAATTTAAGCCAGTACCAGTTGAGCTTCAAGTAATATCTATTTATTCTGCGAACAAAGGATTTTTAGATCAAGTAGAAGTATCTGACATTAGAGCTTATGAAGAAGGTATGCATTCATTTATCGCTTCAAGTCACCCTAATGTTCTAAACGCAATTAGAACTAAGGGAGCTATGGGCGAAGCAGAGGAAACAGAGTTGGATGCAGCATTGAAGAAATATACAGAAAACTTTAAAGCTGGAACTGTAGGATCAAAGGTTAGTTCTACTAAGTCAGGTAGTGTAACTTCTGGTCAAGCAGCGACAAGCGTCTAATCCTAATATAGGTAACTTATGTCAGGACTTAAAGCGATAAGAAGAAGACTTTCTTCTGTTAAAAATACTAAACAGATTACCAGAGCTATGAAGCTTGTATCTGCAGCTAAGCTTAAGCGAGCTCAAGATGCGGCTTTAGGTGGTAGAAAGTTTAGTGAGAGATTGGGAGAAGTTTTAAAGACTTCAATAAAGGCTTTGCCTCAAAGCTTTACTCATCCTTTAATTGAAGTAAGGGAAGTTAAGAAAACAGCTTACGTAGTATTTTCTGGAGAGAGAGGTCTTTGCGGTGCGTATAATTCTAATATCTTTAAGGCGATTAGTGCAGAAGTTAAGTCTCGCACTAGTGAAGCGGTATGTTTTGCTGTAGGAAAAAGGTCAGAATCTAGTATTAAGAGACTTGGTTTAAATTTAAGTCAGAGTTTTGTAGGCCTTCCTGAGGATGCTGGTTTATGGCCGATGGATGATTTAGGGGCAAAACTTGTAGCTATGTATTCTGCAAAGGAAGTTGATGAGGTAATTTTAATATATACTAAGTTCTTATCTGCAATGAATCAAGAAATTGTCTCAGCGCAACTACTTCCATTTGCCTTGGACTCAGATTCAGAAACAGTAAGTGACGCAAAGATTGAACCTTCTGCTGAAGAAGTTTTTGCAGAAATTTTGCCCCTGACTTTGAAGACAAAGTTATTTCAAGCAGGCTATGAATCTAAGGCATGTGAGCATGCTTCTAGGATGACTGCGATGGATTCAGCTACTAGAAACGCTGATGAGTTAATGGATAAGCTTAGACTTTTCTATAATAGAGCTAGACAAAGAGTTATTACGGCTGAGTTGTTAGATATTCTGGGTGGGGCTGAGGCTCAGAAGTCTTAATTTAAAAATTATTTGAATAAAAACTGCAGAGGAAAAAATGCAAGCACATAGTAAAGATGGAAAGATAGTACAGGTGATGGGTCCAGTTGTGGACATAGCTTTTGAAGATGGAGCTAGTTTACCAGAGATCAATACGGCTCTATTAATAACCAATCCAGCACTTGATGATCAAGAAGATAATCTTGTTGTAGAAGTGAGTCTACATGTTGGTGATAACGTCGTGAGATGCGTATCGATGGATTCAACTGACGGATTAGTAAGAGGAATGAGAGTTAAAAATACTGGCGCTCCTATTACTACTCCAGTTGGAGTTGGTATCCTTGGAAGAATTCTTGATGTTTGCGGTAAGCCAGTTGATCAGAAAGGTCCAGTTCAAGCTACAGAGAGATGGGCAATTCATAGACAGGCTCCTAAGTTTGAAGATCAAGCTACAAGTAAAGAGTTATTCGTAACAGGTATTAAGGTAATCGATCTTCTTGCTCCTTACGTAAAGGGAGGAAAGATTGGTCTATTCGGTGGAGCTGGAGTAGGTAAGACAGTTATCATCATGGAACTTATTAACAACGTAGCTAAGGCTCACGGTGGATATTCAGTATTCGCTGGGGTTGGAGAGCGTACGAGAGAAGGAAATGACCTTTGGGAAGAAATGAAGGAGTCTGGCGTTATTGATAAAGCGGCTCTTATTTATGGTCAGATGAACGAACCTCCAGGAGCAAGATTCAGAGTTGCTTTAACAGCTCTAACGGCTGCTGAGTACTTTAGAGATGTTGAAGGTAGAGATACATTGTTATTCGTTGATAACATGTTCAGATTCGTTCAAGCGGGTTCTGAAGTGTCAGCTCTTCTAGGAAGAATGCCATCAGCGGTAGGTTATCAGCCAACTCTTGCAACAGACGTTGGAGAACTTCAAGAAAGAATTACTTCTACTAAGAAGGGTTCTATTACTTCAGTTCAGGCGATCTATGTACCAGCGGATGACTTAACGGATCCAGCTCCTGCTACTACATTTACTCACCTTGATGCTACTACGGTATTATCAAGATCAATTGCTGAGCAAGGAATTTATCCAGCGGTAGATCCTCTTGATTCTACTTCTACAATTCTTGATCCAGTTGTTTTAGGTGAAGAGCATTACGGAATAGCTAGAGAAGTGCAGAGAATCCTTCAGAGATATAAAGATCTTCAGGATATTATTGCGATCTTGGGTATGGATGAATTATCAGAAGATGATAAGCTTATCGTTCAAAGAGCAAGAAAGATTCAAAGATTTTTATCTCAACCATTCTTCGTAGCTGAGCAATTTACCGGTATGGAAGGTAAGTTTGTTAAGTTAGAAGATACTATTAGAGGCTTTAAAGAGCTTTGTGAAGGTAAGCATGATGATCTTCCGGAAGATGCATTTTATCTAGTTGGAACAATTGAAGAAGCTAGAGAGAAGGCTATTAAGCTTGCTCAAGATGCAATGAAGAAAGCTGCTTAATATAAAAAGGTAAAGTATGGCTCAAGATTTTCTTGTAGAAATTTTAACCCCACAAGGAGAGGTCCTAAATGCTAGGGCCTCTGAAGTAACTGTTCCTTCTTTCAAAGGGGAATTGGGGATATTACCTAATCATGAAAATCTTGTAGGCCTACTTAGTACTGGTACTGTTAAAGTTGTTACTTCTGGTAAGGACTTTTGGTACGCGGTATCTAAGGGGGCGTTTAAAATAAACTCAGGTAATCTTACTTTATTTGCCGAGTTTGGTGCATCTGCTGAGAAGTTGGAAGTAGCTAAGGTGGAAGCTGAGATTCAGAAGGCTGAAGCTGAACTTAAGGATCTTAGTGATACAAGAAGCCTAGCTCATATTGAAACAAAGCATAAGCTTGATAAAGCTAAGGCTATGTTATCTGCGGCTCGT
>JBILFC010000277.1:0-4027 GCA_044351785.1 Bdellovibrionota bacterium | reverse complement strand
CTATATAGGAGCAGGGACTGGAAGCTCTTTGATTATTTTAGATGAGCCTACAACAGGACTTCATCCTGAAGATATTAAAGAGTTGTTAAAATGTATTCGTTTGCTAACGGATCAGGGAAATTCTGTTTTGTGTATAGAGCACAATTTAGATTTGATTATGAGTGCCGATTGGTTTGTTGAGTTAGGTCCGGATGGAGGTTCGGGGGGAGGTCAGTTGTTAGTCGAGGGGCTATTAAGTGAGTTGATACAAGATAAATCTAAAACTAGTGATACTTTATCTTACCTAAGAGACTCAAAGAAGAATCTTGTAAATCTCAGTGAGATTAGAGAGAAAAAGAGTTCACCAAATAAGGCAGTTTCTAAGGACTCGGATATTCAAATAGTAGGTGCTAGAGAACATAACTTAAAAGATATTAATCTTAATATTCCAAGAAATAAATTATTAGTTTTCACTGGAGTGTCAGGATCTGGTAAATCGTCTTTAGCTTTTGATATTCTTTATTCTGAAGGGCAAAGAAGGTTTATTGATTGTTTGTCTCCTTATGCTAGACAGTACATGAATCAAGAGTCTAGACCTGAAGTTGATGCAGTATTGAATATTCCGCCTACTATTGCAGTTAGTCAGAAAACTGCCCCTCCTATGGGTGTTTCAACTTTAGCCACTGTTACTGAGGTGTATCAGTTTTTGAGATTGTTATATGCTAAAGCAGGGGATCAGTATTGCCCTCGTGATGGAACTTTGATCAGTAACTTTTCTAATGAAGCCTTAGTGGAGGAGTGTTTAGAAAGGTACAAGGGCAAAAAAATATTTATATTTGCGCCAGTGGTATCTGGTAGAAAGGGTCACTATAACGATCTTTTTAAAAGGGCGATTGAGGCAGATATACGTGATGCTTTGATTGATGGATCATTTAAGAGTTTTACAGAAGAGACTAAATTGGAGAGGCATAAGCTTCATACTATCTCTCTATTAATCGGGTCCATGCAAATAGGTCCTAAGTCTAAGGATATGTTGTCTGTAGCTATAGGTCAGGCAACTGTAATGGGTGGTGGGTCACTGGAAATAGTAGAGGGAGATCCTAGAAATCAGCCTGAAATATTTAGTGCAAGTAGAATGTGTCCAAAGTGTAAGCAAGGATTTTTGGCATTAGATCCACAGGACTTTTCATTTAGAAGTAAGAGGGGGATGTGTAGTACGTGTGAGGGCTGGGGTAAGGTAAAAGGAACTAAGGGTTCTGGATATAAGGTTTGCCCTACTTGTAGTGGAGGGAGAATAAAAAAGTTGGGTGCTTCTGTTTTATTTGGTGGGGAGCCGATTTATGGTTTGAGTAAAATGAAGCCAGATGAGTTGAAGGCATTTCTTTCTAAACTGGAAATACCTAAGTCTAAATTGCCAATTGTTAGCCCTATCTTCGAAGAGTTACTACCAATTTTAGATTTAATTAATGAAATTGGATTGTCTTATTTATCTCTCGACAGAGATGCTTCTACTCTTTCCGGAGGTGAGGCTCAGCGTTTAAGGCTTGCTAAAAATATTGGGGCTCCTTTAACTGGCGTATGTTATGTCCTAGATGAACCAAGTATCGGACTTCATCCTAAGAATCATAGGCAGTTAATGAGGATGTTGGAAGTTCTTAGAGATCAAGGTAATTCTGTTATTGTTGTGGAGCATGATGAAGACACGATCTTAGATAGTGACTATATCATTGATATTGGGCCTACAGGGGGAAGTGGTGGGGGAAATTTAGTTTATCAGGGTGATTTACAGGGCTTACTTAAATGTAAAACATCAATTACTGGAGAGTGTTTAAGAAAGAGAGCTAAGGATAGGGGGAGTAAGTTGCTTGTTCAGGGAGGATCTAACGCCTTTGAGCGAGGGTATATAAGTTTAAAATCAGCCAATGCTAACAATTTAAAGAACATAGATGTTCGAATTCCTGTAGGTGCATTTTCTGCAGTTGTAGGTGTGTCTGGCGCTGGAAAAAGTTCATTAGTGCATTCTTCTTTGGTTCCAGCAATCTTTAAGGAGTTTGAAGGACTTGAACCAGAGGGGGTTCAAACTTGGGGATCGGTTAGCGGATTAGAAGAGATTCAAAGATTGATAGAAATAGACCAGAGTCCTATAGGTAGAACTCCAGCGAGTACGCCGGCATCCTTTCTTGGTATCATGAATCATATCAGAGATCTTTTTGCAGAGCTACCAGATGCAAAAATTAGAGGTTGGAATTCTTCTTTCTTCTCTTATAATACGGGAAAGGGGCGTTGTGAGACATGTCAAGGTAAGGGCTATACAAAGGTGCCACTTAGTTTTCTTCCTGATGCTGTTTCTATATGTGAAGATTGTAATGCTTTAAGATATAGTAGGGAGGCTCTTGATATTAAATATCAAGGGAAGTCCTTAGGGGATATTCTTAAGATGACTATCAGTGAAGCTGCTGAATTATTTGTAGCGCATAAAAAAATAAAAAGGGCATTAAATTATGCAAATGAAATTGGTATTGGTTATATTCAACTAGGGCAGGCCTCGCATACCCTTTCAGGGGGAGAGGCTCAGAGGTTAAAAATTGTAAAAGAATTGAGTCTAAGAGAAGCTAGTAAAACACTTTATATATTGGATGAGCCATCGATAGGTCTACATATGGCGGATGTCGATAAATTGAGTGCATTACTGAAGAAGTTAGTAGATGATGGTAATACTGTTTTAATAATAGAGCATAACCTCGATTTAATTAGTGCGGCAGATTATTTAATAGATATTGGTCCTGGTCCCGCAGAGGATGGCGGAGAAGTGCTTTATCAAGGTTCTTCTCTTGATTATTTTAAATCGAATCTTTCGACGCCAACTAAGGAAGCGATAGGGGAATATTTACTTAGAGATATTTAAGAAGATGAGTGAATTTAGAAGCAGAGTGTTTTCTCAGAAGCGAGTAGAATTAGATAGCATTTTGTCTATCGTTTCTTCTATCGAGTCTAGAGATAAGGCTTTAGTTTCTTCGGGAATAAACTTTATTTTAGTAGATGACTCTCATTTAAAGGCTTTGTTATCTTTATATGTAAAAGATAGTGATCTACTTAGATCTAGTGCATGTGTTTTATGTTCCTTGGTGCCTGTATCTGTAAGTAGTTTAGAGGGGTATTATATAAATCGTCAAAGTTTTCTTTTTAGAATATTTCAGAGATTTTTTGATTTCCTTGTTCATATTTTCAAGCCTTTTCCTAGGCGGATATACTCGAAGAGTGAGGAGAGTCATTATATTGAGTTAAAGCTTTTTCAGGTACTTGGTGTTATTCTAGAGCGATTTACTCAACTTGGACTATCTCACGAGATTATGCTGGATATCGATAGGGATAGGGTAGCAAAGGTTTTGGGTGTACCTAGGGGTTTTAGGGTTCAATCTATGACCGCGGTAGGTTACGAAATGGAGCCAGGAGAGGCTATTAGCTGCGTCAAGGTTTTAAAGAACTTCTATGCATGAATATTGAGATTCTTTTCTAACTATTAATTAAATTAATAGTTCCTATCTTAACTTTAATCATTGAGAGATGCCTTATTCCCATAGAGGGAAAATCTAGGTAACATCCCACCATCTTTTTTAATTAAACGCGGGGAAAATATGTCAATTCAAATAAAGAACTTTCTTGAAATTTCTTACGATGAACTAGAGGATCTTAATCTTAAGGCTAAGGCTAAGGAAGCTCAACGAACAGATGCTGGAAGTTTAAGAGAATTTTATCTTAAATATTTAGCAGAGGAAAAAGCTCTTAAGGCTGTAACAATTGGATTCTCAGACCTAGAAGGTCGTTTCCACATGTTGGATTATGATAAGAAATTTTTGTTAGGCTCTCATGATAATTTAACTTTTGATGGGTCTAGTGTTAGAGGTCTTACAGCGGTAAGAGAATCTGATTTAAGATTAGATATCGATTGGGGATCTTTTAGATGGTTGCCTAGTGATGTGTTTGGGCCAGGTAAGGTAATTGTTTTTGCTCAAATTTGTGACAGAGATGGTTCCGTTTATAAGTCTGA
>JBILFC010000326.1:0-3136 GCA_044351785.1 Bdellovibrionota bacterium | reverse complement strand
TATAGTAGTTCACTTTATAAGAAAGATAAAACAGAGCTTTTTGCCGCGGTAGAAATAGAAGGCTTTTTATTCGAAGGAAGAAATGTAGAGCAGAATTTTAGTTCTAGAGAGGGCTTTAAATTCGTTTCAAATGGAGGGTATTACCACTCTCTTCCCAAGGATCCTTTAAAAGTCTTTATTGATAAGTTCGCAGAAGCACAGCGTGCAATGGGCTTTGAAAATGAGAAGGATCACCCAGAGGTAGCTCCTTCTCAGTTTGAGTTAAATTACACTTATTGTGATGCTTTGCAAGCAGCTGACCAAGTTCAACTTTATAAGTTACTTGCTAGGCAGATCGCTGCGGACATGGGAATGACAGCCTCATTCTTACCTAAGCCAGTAGCGAATATTAACGGAAGTGGAATGCATACAAATATCTCAGTTTGTAGACAGGGTAAAAACTTGTTCTATGACAAGGCTGGGGAGGATAATCTTTCTCCTATGGCATGGGACTTTGTAGAGAGACTTCTAAGTAATGCTCTTGATATGTGTTTGGTTCTTAATCCAAGTGTGAATTCATATAGAAGACTTGATCCTCATTATGAAGCTCCGAATCAGATTATGGCTTCAGCAGTAAATAGAACTGCGATGGTTAGAATTCCTTTAGGAAATGAGAAGTCTGCTAGAGTTGAAGTTAGAACTGTAGCTCCTGATGTTAATCCATATCTTTCAATGTTAACTCTATTTAAGACTGGTTTAGAAGCAGGTGTTAAGCCAGATCATTCTGGAGCTAATAGAAAGAGAGCCGATAAAGTTCTTCCAGATAACATCTATGCAGCTTTAGATCATTTTAATGGAAGTTCAGTGATTAAAGAAATGATCGGTGCTGAAAATGCTGAGAAGTATGCAGAACTTAAAGAAGCTTCAGCTAACAGATGTCCTAAGGAATTAGGAACAATGGTTAAGAGTGAGGAAATTCTATTCCATCACGAAGTAACTAATCAGTATATTTGGAAGAGATTCTAGAGTTCTGAAGTTAACTTTTAAAAGGGGACTAGGGTCCCCTTTTATTATAAATGGTGCCTTGGTAGGCAGTATTACTATTTATCTGGACACTGTTTCTAAGCTATGCTTTAATGTAGTTCGTATGTAAGCAGTTATACTATCTATATGGGCACTAAAATACAAAAATTGTTGGAGAATTGGCCTCAGGGAGCTATCAAAACAGTCTCTTCTCTAAAGGCTCAGGGGTATTCTCAATCTCTTATAAATCACTATAGAAAATCTGCTTGGATAAAATCTATAGGTGAGGGCGTAGTTATAAAAGCGGGAGACAAAGTTTCTGTCTTTTCGGCAATAGCAACTATGCAATCAGATCTCAAAATAGATGTGAGGATAGGGGGAATAACAGCTTTAGAACTACAGGGTAAATCTCACTTTATACGCAGAGGAAAAACTTCATTTCACCTTTTCGGATCTCCAAAAAGACTTCCTGCATGGTTTAGAAATTATGAGTGGGAAGAAGACATTAAGTATCACTCAACAAGTCTTTTTAAGAAGGGACTTAAAACTGGCCTGACAGATTTTAATAGTGAGGGATTATCTTTATTGATATCCAATGAGATTCAAGCAATGTTAGAATTTTTAAGTCTTGTTCCCATGTTTCACACAGTGGAAGAAGCGAGTAAGCTTATGGGCGGTTTGTCAACTATTGTTCCTGCTAAGGCTCAGCAGTTATTAGAAGAGTGTAATTCCTATAAGGTTCGAAGATTATTTTTGCTTCTAGCAGATGAGTTTGATCATCCGTGGTTTAAAAGGCTTAAAACCGAGTCTATAGATTTAGGCAAGGGTGATATGAGCTTAACTAAGGGTGGGCAATATAGTAAAAAATATAAATTAGTAGTTCCGAAATCTATATTTAGGCAGGAAAACAGATGAAGCATTCAACATACTACCCAGTGGTAAGGTTACTCTTAACAGCGCTTCCTTCTGTAAGTGAAGAAAAAGTGTTTGCATTAAAAGGTGGTACTGCAATTAACTTATTCTTGAGAAACATGTCTAGGCTATCCGTTGACATAGATCTTACATATTTGCCCCTTCAGCCTAGAGAAGAATCATTCAAAGGAATCTATGAGGGATTAAAAAGAATAGCAGAAAGACTTAAGAACTCCATAAAAGACGTAAAGATTTCCTTCCACCAAATTAAAGGCATTTCAGTGCCTACTACAATAAATGTCACAACTAAAGATGCGACTATCAAGATAGAAACTAACTTAGTGTTGCGTGGTTCTGTGTTTGCTCCTCAAGTAAGGGAAGTATCTTTGGTTGCCCAGAATATGTTTGAAATTTATACAGAAATGCAATTACTTTCAGATGCTGACATATACGGAGGAAAACTGTGCGCAGCCCTCGATCGTCAACATCCAAGGGATTTATATGATGTGATGGTTCTCCTTAATAACGAAGGTATCACAGATGATATTCGGAAAGCATTTATAGTTTACCTAGCTTCTCACTCTCGTCCAATGAGCGAGTTGTTATCTCCGAACCTTAAGGACATAAGTGAAATATATGAGAAAGAATTTATAGGAATGACTTCTGAACCGGTGGAGTTGAAAACTTTATTAGATGCAAGAGATACTATGCTTAGAACTATTAGACAGGATCTAACTCCTAATGAGAAAGCTTTTCTAATTTCCATAAAAGAAGGAAATCCGAATTGGCAGGCTTTAGAAATTGAAGGAATTGAGAATTTACCAGGCCTTCAGTGGAAGTTAAGTAATATAAAAAAGATGTCAGAAGAGAAGAGGGTTCTAGCCTTAGGTAAGTTGAAAGAATTACTTGATATATATGGTTGATTCTTTGTTAGGCTGGATTTGCTGCCAGTGCTTGAATGTATAACCTATTGATATTAGCAAAGAAATCTGACTGAACCAATAATCTCGATGTTGCTTAGAGATTATTTATCATCTTTTTTTATTATAGTTAATAAAGGTTAGGTATGAATTGTTCTTTGAATTTTTTTTTGAGTAGAAGAATATTAACTAACACTAGAAAGGGTAGAATGTTTTTTGTCCTTTTTAGTGTTGGTGATGATTAATTTTTTTCTTTTTCTTGGAGAATGTAAAATGTCTCAAGAGCTGAGGTTTTGGTATTG
>JBILFC010000152.1:0-7185 GCA_044351785.1 Bdellovibrionota bacterium | reverse complement strand
TTTTCATTTTAACAGTTGTACTAGCTTGCTCCTGCCATACGCCCACTTCAGATAACTCAGACTCCTCCCGCAAAGTCGTAAAACTTGGAGCCATCATTCCTTTAACTGGAGCAGTTGCTGATATGGGAGACTCCTTTAGAAAGGGACTCAACTTGGCAATGGAGAGCATTCCCACTAGTACAAAATACGATTACAAACTGGTGATAGAAGATGATCAATTGGAAGCATCTAAAGTAGCAACAGCAGCTAATAAACTACTATTCCAAGACAAAGTAGACGCGATTGTTTCCACTTGGTCCTACGGTGGCAATGTAGTTGCTCCGATGCTTAAAAATAGGCCAATTCCCCACTTCGCAATCGCATGGGATCCACATATCCTAAATTATGGAACAAACAATTTCCTTCACCTACTCTCACCCAAAGACTTTTTACCTGACTTTTTCCAAATCTTTAAGGCAAAAAATCATACTAAACTTGCCCTAGTTTATTTTACCGAAGCAGGATCTGAATACTGCGCAACAGAGTTTAAAAAACTCGCTAAAGAAAACAACATGGAAGTAGTCTCTGAGCATAATGTACTAACTAATGAAGACTTCTATACTTTAGCTTTAAAAATCAAAAATTCTAAGGCAGATATAGTATTTACTAATCTAGTTGCCTTTCAAACCGAATCCTTACTAAAAAAATTAAAGGAACTTAAGTACCCAGGAGAAATTACATCTATGACGGGCTTTGATCAAATTTCTGATTTAAGCATAGCTAACGGGAACTGGTATATCTCTGACTCTACCCCAACTACCTTAAATGTCACCGATAGAGTTACATATGGACTAGGCAATTACTATGATTTTATAAAAATTATTGTAGAAGCTTATGAAGCTTGGGAAGGGAATGACCTACCAGAACCTAGCTGGATTATAAATTACATAAATCAAAAAGATAGTTTCGAATCAGCCTTTGGCTCACTTACATTCAAAGACCGAACTGCTGTCTATAAACCAAAATATTATAAAGTCATTGATGGGAAGAAGAAAGAAGTAGGAATTCTTGAACTAGAATGAATAGATCTCTGAACTAGGCTAAAGTGCCTAACGCCTCCCTAATAAAACCATCCTTAGCTCTCGTATATGCCTCTCTATCTTCCTTAAATTCATTCATCAGAGATAGTTTTAGCTTAATATATTTATTTAACAAAACGTCATCTCTTCTAAGCATATCTCTAAATTTCAGCTTATTATTCCATTCATATGAATTCTCTAAAACAAGATGTAAATGAAAGGTCCTTTTTCCATTCTCATGCCTCATAAGCCATTTACTGCTTACTAAACTTTTATTAAATTCCTCTGACGTCGTATAAGAAGAACTACATAAGATAGGGAGTATTTCATCTGCTATTTGGATAGATTTAACCGAGGCAACAATATCAATTATCGGTTTTGCAGGACAATTTGGAACAGCAGTACTACCAACATGCTCAATCTCAAGTAGACATTCTGGCAGCAAATTAAGCAATCTATCCCTTTCTATCTCAAATAGAGATGGCCAGCTTGAATCGTAAGGAAAGATTGTTATTTTCTCATTGATCGCAAGATTCAGAGATTCTTCTTCTGTCATGCCTACCTTCTTACAGGCACTACCAACAGCGGACACTCTGCTTTTAAAAGAACTCTCTGAACAGTACTACCAGTAAATAGTGCATTCAAGGTAGAATGACCAGTAGTAGCAATAACTATCAAATCGGTTGTATGTTCTTTTGCATATGTGCAAATTGCATCACCTGGAGAATCTGCAGAGCTAATTACGTCTGTAATCACTTTGCGATTAGGCATATATTTTCCTGCAAGATCATGAAGCTTAGCTAACATATCCTTTCTACTCTTTTCAAAGACCTCACTCCCAACTGGAGGCAATGGAATGTCACCGAAGGAAGTTGGTGCATAGTTATATTGAAGAACAGAAATAAGACGAATTTCCGATGCCTCCACTTTCTGCTCATCAGCAGCTAGTGCTAATGCGTGGAATGAAGCTTCTGATAAATCAGTAGTGATCAAAATCTTTTCGAAATTCATTTGTATTCCCTCTATCTCAATAACATTTACATTTTTGGAGCTAATCTAGCAGAACAAATTTAGGACAGCTAGCAAGCTTAAATGTAAATGGAAATATTTACTATTGTTGAAAAACCTATTAAGGTAAGACCCGCATAACTTATAGATACTTATGAATTTTTGGGTCTCCTATTCGTCAAACAATTATATGAAAAAAATAGTTCTCACTGTTAGCCTGATGTTAATGACTTCATGTTCTAGCTTTTTCTATACAAGCGCCATGAATTATGAGAGGCAACAATGTTATGATATAAGCAACTCAGAAGATAGGGCTACATGCTTTGCCAATGCTTCTAGAAGCTATGAGTCTTATAAAAAAGATGGGTCAACTTTAAGCACGCAAGAATAAATCAATGAATCTAGGCTATTAGATTGCAGCTTGCAATAATCCGCCATTCTAGTATTAATTCAGCGCAGTAATTAATACAAAGGAAGTAGAAATTTATGAAATTCAAGTCAAAACAATATTTGGCGTTTATTGCCTTAGTACAGTTCTTAGGCGTATCTGCTGAAGCTCAATATGAGCCATCACCTTTCCCGACATATTCAGTAACACCTATGCCTTCTTATGCGCCAACGAGTATGCCAACTTATGAGCCACCTCCGATGCCATCATACGAGCCATCTGCATATCCTACTTATGTGCCACCTCCGATGCCATCATACGAGCCATCCACGATGCCTACGTACATCTTTACAGTTGCTCCAGAACCGACAGTTGTAGCAACTGAACCTGATAATAACTGCAATCTAAATTTCGCTCCTCCTATTCAACGCGGTGAAGGGACATTTGCGGATCCAATTTTTAGTGAGTGGTATTCGAATGATGGTACTGCTAAAACAGTCTTCAGAGGTGCAGACGAGATTACAGACAAGACCGTCGATATAAATGGGACGGTAACTTCTACAGATGGGTCTAGATCAGAATGGGAATACGAAGAATACACTTGCGTAAATAGAAGATGGTTAATGATGCAACGTTTAGTACATAAAGACCAAAATGAATTAGTTATCAAAATTACAGCAGCTACTAAGGAATTTAAAAGTGATTACTTTACTGAAATCGATGAACAAACTATAAGACCCCAAGAACCACTTCCTAATACTACTTTTTACTATTATAAATTAAGAAAAGGCGTTTACAGAAAAAGATTCGGAGATAACGGAGATAAAAATGAAAATACTTATAGATATACCACAGAATCAACAGAAGGGAGTGCTTCTGCTAGGAAGGAAGAAGGCCATATGCTTAAAACACAGACAAGAGATGGGAACTGTATTGGTGTAAAAACAGATAGAGATAATGGTGCGGATCAACCACCATACAATGCTCCATGCACAGAACCTATGCCAGAGTAGCGTAATTATATTAATCTTAGAATAGAATATGGGGGTCATTTGACCCCCATATTTATTTTGGAGATAGTATTTAATTCAAGAGTCTAAGAACTTCCAATTTCTTATAAAGCGCAGCTAATTCCTTTAGCTTAAATATAAATATCTCAAGCAATATGACCACCGTCATACTTCAAAACTATAGACACTGCTAAGGAATGCAATTAATCGCAAAATCTAAGGCTTGGGTATTAATACGCATACACATAAATCATACTATTCGTTGATATTTTATATAATTTTAATTGCATCACTTCCAGCGCAGACCTATGCAAACACAGATTATGAGTCTTGCCTACTAAAGTCCTTTTCCCTTGCTCTCCCTGGACAGACAATGGAAGAGATTAAATCGGGGTGTAAAGACAAAGATTCTCCCCTAACTAATCCTAAAGAGATTGTTGTAGAAATTCCTACGGAGAACAACTCTGGCACTGAAAAAAGACAATTAGTTGAATCTATCGCCGAAGACTTGCCATTTCTACTTGTTCCACATAACAAAAATTATGTTCTCCCGATAACTTACAATCAGTCCCCAAACCAAGAACCTTTTCAAGATGATGCCTTAAAGCTTGATAGAGCGGAGGTTAAATTTCAGTTTAGTATTAAGTCACGGCTTATCTCGGATGTATTCGGAGAAGACGGTGATTTATGGTTTGGCTATACAAACCTCTCTTTCTGGCAAGCGTATAATACCAGTAACTCATCCTTTTTTAGAGAGACTAATCATGAACCAGAGTTGTTCATGGATTTTCATCCTGATATCAGTATAGGGTCATGGAAATCAAGTCTTCTTCGTTTAGGCGCAACCCATCAATCTAACGGTCGTAGTGATTCAAGGTCCAGAAGCTGGAATAGATTATATGCTCTAGCTACAATTGAAAAAGATGAATGGTATTTCAGTGTAAAGCCATGGTACCGCATCCCAGAATCAAACAAGGATGACCCGGAGGATACCAGAGGAGATGACAATCCTGATATTGATAAATTTGTAGGATATGGGGACTTAACTGCAATGTACCACGCAGATGAACATACCTATGGAATGACTTTTCGTAATAATCTAAGAGATCGGAACCGATTCGGTATGGAATTGAACTGGACATTCCCTCTAAAGGACAAGCTAAGAGGCTATGTACAACTATATAGTGGGTACGGAGAAAGCTTAATTGACTATGACGCTTCTGTTAACAGAATCGGAGTGGGAGTGATGTTCTCTGATATTCTTTAACCTATAATTATTGCTTTAGCATCCTATACCCAATCATGAACAAATCCATAGCCTCTCTAGCATCTTCTATAATATCTTCTTTAACATCCTCTTGATAGACAGAACTAACCTTTACTCCTTCATTTTCATCTTTCGCATCATCAAGATCAAATTCATACTTTATCTTTTCTGCACACTCAGCTCCATAAGACTCGGAGCTTATAAAGATATTAATAAATGCAAAAGATAGTCCTATTAACAACTTCTTGGTCATAAACTTATATAATCAAGAAATAATATTCTTGCGAATTATAGTCCCTTATCTAACTGCCTTAAATAGTCAAGACCAGTAAATTGGTCCGGATCATTTAAGAGTAAATTATATGAATATCTATAAATAGGGCCCAATAAGAATAAGAATCTTCGAAGAGCATTCCTTGTAGTCATTTGAAGGGCTTAGTATGATAGCTCCGTATCTCATGTTAATAATTAGGTAGCCATCTGCTCGTATTTTAACTAAATCAAGATACTTAATTAATGAAATTTACTTGAATAATTGTACCAATGAGTAAGCTCAAGTCATTCCTGATTTTTATTTCGGTCCAAACTCTAATTATTGTTATTCTCCTTGAAGTTGGGTTTCGAATCTGGTTGAGCTTCAGTCAGGAAAACTGGAATACTTTTGAGAATAAAATCAAAATCTCCAATGACGTAAACACTTCTAAACAACAAATAACAGGTCGGGTGACTCTTGGTAGCCTAATTCAAAAAAGCGTCAATGTAGATAGAGTTTATGAATTCATGCCAAATCTAGAAGCAATATATTTAGGACAGCCTTTTAGAACTAACTCATACGGTATTAGAGAAGAGGAATATTCGCTTCAAAAGAATCCACTAACTAAGAGAATTATCGGCCTGGGTGACTCTGTGATGTTTGGGTGGGGCGTAAAAGAACAAGATCGATATCTAAATTTGGTAAGAGAAAAGTTATCGAACATTGATAAATTCGATTATGAAACTCTCAACTTTGGCACGCCTGGATATAACACAACTATGGAAGTTGCTACTTATGAAAGCTTAGCCAGTAAGTTTGAGCCAGATCTTGTAATTTTACACTTTGTCGAAAATGATCATGGTATACCGGAGTTTATGACGCCACCTTTAGATCTTTATACACTCAGAAAAAGTTTTGTATTGGAGAATTTAAATAATATTTTAAAACAATTCTATAGCAGTAAAAGTACGGTATCAGACTTTGTTGGAGTCGAATTTCCGGGATTTGACCAGCAAAGCAAAAAAAATGTCATCAAACAATACCAACACATGCTAGGCTCTGTAGGATTTAAGAATGCACTTATAAAGCTGGGATCTTTGGTCTGTCCTAAAAAAATCCCTGTAATCATTTTAACGGGAAAGCTGGGACCTAAATTTAAGAAATCTATTAAAAGTAATGCAAACTATTGGGGCTTTCATATAGTGGAAGCGGCACCTGTTGTTAATAAGTATTTTGAAAAATTAGGGATTGAAAATGATGCAAAAAAAAGAAAAGACCTATTATGGCTCAATGAGCATGATTCTCATCCAAGTCAACTAGGTCATCAACTTTATGCTGAAGCCTTATTTCCAAAAGTTGTTGAAATACTTAATAATAAAACTGGAGAATTTGAGCCGCGTTGTGAACACTAAAAGTAGCAGGTGAGGTAATGAGAACCCGAAGAAAGCTCACAATTTAGAATCAAACCTTGCCAGCACGCTAAAGAACTTTTCCGACTGCATAGCAAGATAAGCTTCATTCTTAACTCGACATAGGGATTGTGCCTATAATTTTCTACTTGCCGATATGGAAATCTTATGGTAACTTTTCCATATGAACAAAAAAAAGATTGCTACAAATATCCCCGCCGAACTCCTTGACGAGGCTGTAGAACTTTCTGGCTTAAACCAGACTGCTACCATCATAGAAGGACTTAAAGAGCTTATACGAAAAGAACGAAGAAAACTATTTCTAAGTTTAGAAGGCAAGGTTGACATTAGTTACGACGTAAAAAAATCAAGATCTCGTGCATAAGGGAGTACTTGTAGATACTTGTATATTTGTAGATTTCTTAAGGTCTCAAGGCGATAAAAACACTACATTTAAAAATCTCATAGACCAAGAACGAGTTGTATTATCTACCTATGTAAAGTTAGAAATTCTTAAGGGAGTTAAGATAGATCAGTTTAAAAAGTTAAACTTGTTGCTAAGTGGCTTTATTGGCATTCCCGATAACTCAGACATACTTGAACTATCAGAAAAACACATAATTAAAGCTCGAAAGGGCGGAGTTAATTTTGGTCTGATCGATTATTTTATTGTACTTGAAGCTCTTAAATTTAAGCTGTCCATATTTTCCAAAGATAAAGTTATGCTTGAACTCGCTAAGAATTTAGGAGTGAGGATATTGGTTGAATAGATAAATTAAAGAATTATCCTCT
>JBILFC010000023.1:0-20935 GCA_044351785.1 Bdellovibrionota bacterium | reverse complement strand
CAACAGCTTTAATAAACGAGCCTTAGTATCATCCACTAAAGCCATAAAGTCCTTAGTCCTATGACCTAACTCGAAAATACCAACACCCAGACCATTAAAGTCCAGGACACCGTCTCTTAAACGCTCTAGAACGACCTCTGGTAAAGCAGAAGGCCCCGCTGAAAGATTTATTTTTCTCATTTTAGATAATTTCCATATTACTACTACCTGTGATACCTTTTTTTAGACTTAAGGTAAAAACTATATCTATAGAAATGTCAGATCAATCCGATTCCCAAGATAAGCACAGAAGAGAAGAACCAGTTAACCCTAATTTAGGTGACTGGAGTCCAGACTATTTCCCAACCTCTCCGATGACTGTATTTAAAAGGTCATTAATTCTACTTTTAGGAGTAGGAATACTCTGTTTCGCAGTAGCATATTGCTCTAGGGAAGACGAAGCGATTAAAGCCCCTTCAGAGAATTCCAATCCTGAGAATATAAGCAATGGGGTTAAAGAGGACGATATTTTCTGATAATGCTACAGAGGTATTCTACCTGCTCCGGATTATTTGACTAATCAGTTTTTCTTGACTATTTAGCTACCAGATTAAGCAATCTCCTAGAAACTCATAAAACGATAACCACTATCCTGTGTCAGATTTAGCACCCGGCTCAATTCAAATTAAAAATCTCACTAAAACCTTTAAAAAAGGTAGTGGTAGCTCTACATATTCTACACTCAAATCTAAATTTCTTTTCAAAGACAAAACTAAAAACAGTAAGAATTCTGAAGGCAAAGAGAAGAAAACTTTTACTGTCTTAGATGATATAAATCTAGAAATAAAACCGGGTTCATCACTTGCCCTAATAGGTAGAAATGGATCTGGAAAATCAACCTTATTAAAACTAATAGCAGGCATATATACCCCAGACAAGGGCAGTGTTCAGGTTCAAGGCTCACTTAGTGCGCTGATAGAACTAGGAGCTGGATTTCACCCTGATTTTACTGGAAGAGAAAACGTATTCTTGGGCGGAGTTATGTTTGGCCTAAGTAAAAAACAAATCACTGAAAAATTCGATGATATTGTAACTTATGCTGAACTTTGGAATGTAATTGATGAGCCAGTAAGAACATATTCTTCTGGTATGTACATGAGACTAGGATTCAGTTTAGCCATCCATACAGATCCTGATATTTTATTAGTGGATGAAGTTCTAGCTGTTGGTGATGCTCACTTTATTTCGAGATGCCATGATTCAATTAGTGAATTTAAGAGAAAGGGTAAAACATTAATTTTTGTCACCCATGACCTTTCTTCAGTGTCCAGATGGTGTGATCATGCAATCTGGCTAGATAAAGGCAAAATAAGACAATCTGGAAGCCCAAGAGATATTTCTGACTCTTACCTTAACGACATTGCAGAACAAGAAAATAGAGATTCACTTAGACTATCTGATCACCCTCATGATCTTCGAGAAAAAGGTCGTGAAGGTACGAACTGGGGAGATGGGCAGGTTCAGATTTCAAATGTTCGACTTTTAAATGCTAAAGGCGAAGAACAAAGAGTCTTCTTTGAAGATGAATCAATGACTGTCACCTTTAATTATAAAATTAGTGGCTCTCCCAAAGAACTTGTATTCGGAATGGGAATTAATAGAGCTGACGGCCTTGATATGTTCGGAACAAACTCTTCCTTTAGAGATGACCTATTAGAAAAGGTAAATAATCTTCTTAATAGCGAAAAGAAAGAAGGGGCTATTTCATATCACATAGATAGACTAGGACTTGTTGAAGACACATACTACTTCGACCTTGCTTGCCACGCCCTAAACGGCGCACCATACGATTACCATCATCGGATCTATAAGTTTCAAGTTAGAAACAAAGCTAAGGCAGTTGGCGTTATGTACCCGGAATTAAAATGGGAGTTCAAGGCCAATGAATAGAATCCTAAAAGAACTTTGGAAATTCAGAGTTCTGATAACATCCCTTACAAGTAGACACCTGGCTACCAGATATAGAGGGTCCTTCTTAGGCTTTCTATGGTCTTTTTTAAATCCTCTACTTTTAATTAGCATATATGCATTAGTATTTAAGTACTACATTAGATTTCAAGAGGTTGAGCACTACACAGCCTTCATGATGGCAGGCCTGCTTCCTTGGATCTGGTTTTCAAGTGGGATACTTGAAGCTACAGCTTCAATAAGCTCAGGGGGTAGTTTAATTACAAAAGCTATCTTCTCTCCTCAGGTGCTTCCAGTGGTGGCAGTTTTAACCAACCTATGTCACTTTGTATTAGCTTTACCATTACTATTTGGTCTTTTATATATTTACTCAATTTCTGTTGGGTTATCTATTTTATTTTTACCAGTATTAATATTTTTACAGTTATTTTTCATGACTGGTCTTAGTTTAATTCTTTCGGCTTTAAATGTTTACTATAGGGATATTCAACATATCTTAGGAAATATTCTAAGTTTTATCTTTTTTCTCTGCCCGATTATATATCCAGCAGCAAATGTTCCTGCACAGTTTAGATTTACACTAACTCTAAACCCAATTTCTTTACTAATTATAAATTACCAAAGAGTAATTCTAGATAGAGTTAACCCACCCCTTACCGAACTCGCCATCCTATTAGGGATTAGTTTAGTTATATTTGCTATAGGATGCTGGGTGTTTAATAGAAACCGAGATCATTTTGCGGAGTCTATATAATGGGCCTAATTATCGATCAGTTCGTTCACACTCTTCAGTACGGAGATGCCATCTCAGGGGAAGCTCTCACAATAAAGAGGGTTTTAAATGAGCTAGGCTTTGATTCTCAGATAGTTTCTCTTAATACTCATGAAAAGTATAAGGGCCTAAATATTTCCCTAGATGAATTTAATAACACTAGGGCCGATAAATGTGCTCTTATAATAAATCATTTCTCTATCTCTTCTCCCCTTAACGACACTTATAAAGATCTAAAAAAAGCAAAAAAAGCTTTAATCTACCACAATGTCACTCCTCCATCATGGTTCAGCTCTTACAATCACAGAGTAACAGAAGATTTAAAGAAGGGACGAGCTGACCTTTCTGAACTTATTAACTTAACCGATCTCGCAATCGCTGATTCAAGCTTTAATGCAAAAGAGTTATCAGAACTTGGTTTTAAAAATCCTAAAGTCCTTCCCCTACCACTTGATCCGAATAGATGGTCTGGACCGGCAAACTCTGGAATATTAAATATTCTATCCTCTCATGGTGGACCGAATGTTCTTCACGTTGGAAGAATTGCCCCCAATAAATGCATTCAAGATGTAATCAAAGCATTCTACTTCTTTCATCACAAATTCTCTCCGAAAAGTCGTTTATGGCTGATTGGAAGTGACACAGATACGGAACTTTACTCCTTTGAACTTAGAAGACTTGTATCTGAACTCAGACTTAAAGATGCGGTGACTTTTGCTGGTAGTGTGTCTGATTATGAGCTAAAAGCGTTTTACGAAAAAGCTGATATATATTTATGCATGAGCGAACATGAAGGCTTTTGCGTTCCTGCGATTGAAGCCCTACATTTTAAAGTACCTTTAATTTTCTTTAATAGTTCTGCACTTCCAGAAACTATGGGGCAAGGAGCCATTGGAATAGACCAAAAAGATCCCCTTAGGACAGCTTGCATAATGCAGGAATTAATCCATAACAATGCGGCAAAAGAAGAACTTATCTCAAAGTCTCAAAGTGAGCTTTCTAGATTTAAAATTGATATATTTAAATCTAATCTCAGTAAATTAGTCTCGGAAGCACTAGCTTAATAATGAGTAAAGACCTTCCACGTATTGCCTTAGACACTAGAGGCTTAGAGCCTGGATTTAAGGCCCACTTTGGTCGAGGAACAGGTCGTTATGTAGAATGCTTAACAAGGGAGTTTAAAAATGTCCCGCCAGAAGACCTAGAACTTAGCTATTTAAGTAGCAAGGACCTTAAGGCTAGTCACCTTCAAGAACAAATTCTTTCTCTGTCACCACTGGGGAAAACGACACTTGAATGCCAATATTTCTTCCCTAAAAATATAGAAAAACTAAAACCAGACTTTATACATTTCTTTTCACACGGAGATGCCCCTGCATACCCAAGAACTAAACAAATAGTCTCGATCTTAGACTTAATTCCACTTCGCTTCCCTGAGCTATATAAAGATTCCAGTGGGGGCTTAAGATTCCAATTTGCTAGATTCCTTGAGAATAAAGCTGCACAGTCCGCTGCTGGAATTATAGCCATCAGCGAAGCTACCAAAAGAGATGTTGTCTCTATTTTAAGAATTCCGGAAGAAAAAATTATCGTAACCCCGCTAGGAATTGATGAAAAATTCTTCATTCAACCGGATACTATAGAAGAAAGAGAACACATAAAAAATGAAGCTAGAAATGAACTAGAATTTAAGAACTCTGATAAAATACTTTTATACATCGGTGGCATAGATCCCCGAAAAAACATGAAGTTTCTTCTTAATTGCCTTAAAGAGGCAAAGAATCATCCAGGAGGTAAAGACTTAATACTTACCCTTGCTGGACCAATTTATAAGGATAAGCATTTTCCTGAATTTGAAAAAAGTATTAAGGAACTCAATCTTGAAGATTCAGTTAAAATTTTAGGGTTTCTTAGTGATGAAAAGCTACTAAAGCTAATGCTTACTTCTGATTTATTTATATTCCCAAGTTTGTATGAGGGATTCGGTCTCCCCGTGCTAGAAGCCCTATCTGTAGGTCTTCCTGTCATTGCTGGTAACAACTCATCCATTCCCGAGGTTATGGGAAATCACGGAATTATGTTAAAGGATTTAGACAAAAATGCTTGGGTAAATGCAATATTAGAACTTACTAGTAATAAATTAGATCCAAAAACTAAGCATAGACTTCAGAATGAACGTATTGAGCATGCTAGGAAATTTACTTGGAGCAGTACTGCTGAGAAAACCCTAGAAGCATACAGATATTTTATTAAAAATGAAAAAATTAGTTAACAGTCTTAGCTATCCAAGAGACTTATTACTTTTAGTCATTCTGGCTGCAATCCCTCGTCTTTTACTTCTAATCTCTAGTAATGCAGGGATTGAATCAGATGAAGCCATAGTCGGTCTTATGGCCAAGCATATCAGTGAAGGTAAGGAGATTCCTATTTTCTACTATGGTCAACCTTATATGGGATCCCTAGAAGCAATCTTAGTAGCACCTCTATATCTTCTATTTGGAGTGAATAACTACTGTTTAAAGCTTATCCCTTTATTATTCTCACTTGGATATATAATCATAACCTACTTCTTGGCACTGAAGCTATCTGGACGATTCACGGCAAGACTAGCATGCCTTTATGTCGCCCTAGCCCCAAGCCCACTTATTATCTGGAGCCTTAAAGCCAGAGGTGGATTTATTGAGACCATATTTTTAGGATCTCTATCTTTTTTAATTTGTTTAAATATATTTAAGTCAGAGAAACTAAATTTTAGAAATTTTGCCATTCTTGGATTAGTTTTAGGGCTTGGGTGGTGGACGAATAATCAAATTATCTTTTTCATAGCACCCATCGGTATAAGCATTCTCTACCTTCTCTTCACTAATAATCTCTATACACTAAAAAACAGTTTTCAGATTGCAATAGTAGGAATTATATCATTTATCATAGGTGGGCTACCCTTTTGGATCTATAATTTAAATGAAAAACCTAAATGGCAGAGCTTTGAATTATTATTTGGACAAACTGCTGGGGGATCATCCCTGACCTATTTCTCAGATTACTGGTCAGTGGCACTACCTATTATTCTAGGAGCACAGAAATTTTGGAGTGATAATGAAACCTATCCTAGTGCTAAATTTATTATTTATAGCCTACTGGCTCTATTAGTTATCTTTGGTTGCTTCAAAAGTGATAAAAAAGAAAGATTTTATTTCCTCCCATTAGTACTTTTCCTAGCTACTACACCTCTAATTTTCTCTCTTAGTAGCTTTGGGTGGCTTAGTAAGGCACCTCGCTACCTACTACCCCTATATTCTGCCATCCCTATAATAATCGCTTATGCAACTTACAACTTAAGTAAAGATAAGATAGGGCGGGTGGCTTACCTATTTTTTTCACTGATCATCATTCATAATCTAGCTTCTAACTATCTTGATGGCACAATAGCTGATGAAGGGCAGCCCATGGTCTATCAGGGCAGTAGAGTCTCAGAAAGCCATACTGAGCTTTATCAATGGTTAAAGGAACATTCTTGTAACCACATTCATACGAATTATTGGATCGGCTATAGAACTGCTCTTGAAACTAGGGAAGAGATAACGTTTACAAGATTTGGGACTCCAAGATCACTTCGCCTACCTAATTATGAAGAAGCTGGTAGAATTAGTGAAATCAATAATCCTTGCGGGAAAACCATGGTCCTTGTTGATAAAGAACTTGAAGGGGTAAAAAAATGGCTAAACGCCTTAGGACAAAGTTATTCAGAGGATAAGGCTAGCAACTATAATATTTTATACAACATTCAATACAAGCAAAATAAAGGGGCGCTAATAGCGGAACCACTTATAGGTCGAGTATTTATCCCACCTGACAACTCGACTTTGAAGGAATTAAGCAAGAATACAAGTTTACTCTTTGACCACTCCCTTCTCACCAGATGGGGCTCAGGAGAACATCAGAAACCCGGAATGGCGCTAGAAATTGATTTTAAGGATGCTGTAGACTTGGGTTCGATTAATATAAAATTCGGTAATTTCAAACACGATTCACCATCAAGCTTAGCTATTAGTGCTTATATCCCTAATGGAGAGCGAGTTTTCATCTTTAATATGAACGGCACTAGGGCTCAACATGATATTCAGTACAGAGAATTCGGAGATATAGAAGATAACTGGGATATTAGATTTAAGTCTATAAATACATCCAAGGTCCGATTTGAACTAATGGAAGAGAACCCTATCTTTGATTGGTCTATGGCAGAGCTTGAGTTTTATGCCCCACCTGCATTAGAAGAAACAAATAAATAATAACGAAGTATCTCCTAGGATTTTTATGGGATTTAATTGTGGTATCGTCGGCCTTCCTAACGTGGGCAAATCAACAATATTTAATGCAATGACAAGTGCTGGGGCAGAAGCGGCGAACTATCCTTTTTGCACTATTGAACCCAATACTGGGATTGTAGCAGTACCAGATGAGAGACTACAGGTACTTTCAGATATTGGTAAATCTGAGAAAATTATCCCTACGGCAATTGAGTTTGTAGACATCGCTGGTCTCGTTAGAGGAGCATCTTCAGGGGAAGGCCTTGGGAATCAGTTCCTGGGACATATAAGAAGCGTTGATGCGATCATACATGTTGTAAGATGCTTCGAAGATGAGAATGTAACACACGTAGAGGGGAAAGTTGACCCTAAAAGAGACGTAGAGCTAATCGAGACAGAACTTTTACTATCCGACCTCTCTAGCATAGAAAAAAGACTAGATCGGGTAGCAAAACTTGCTAAAACTGGCAATAAGGAAGCAAAAGAAGAAGCGGACAGCCTAACCTTAGCTAAAGAATATATTGATGCTGGTACGCTTATTTCTACTATTAAAGATCCCGAGATAATAGCAAGACTGAAACCTCTTGGACTAATTACGGCTAAGCCAATCGTATTTGTTGCAAACGTGGCCGAATCAGAAGTTAACGAGCCTAATGCCTATGCCCTAACCTTAAAGTCGCTCGCTGAAGAGAGAGGCGCTGGCTTTGTATTCTTATCAGGACAAGTTGAATCAGAAGTATCACTACTACCAGAATCAGAAAGAAAAGACTTCCTTGAGGCCCTAGATATTAAGGAATCTGGGCTTCAAAAACTTGCTAAAGCAGGCTACCAAGCATTAAATTTAATCACATATTTCACATGCGGACCGAAAGAAACTAGGGCATGGACAGTAAATAATGGTGCCACTGCCCAAGAATCTGCAGGAGTAATTCATTCTGATTTTGCTAAAGGCTTCATTCGAGCGGAGGTTATTGCTTATGAAGATTACGTCAGCGCAGGTGGAGAAGCTAAGGCAAAAGAACTTGGCAAGCTTAGATCGGAAGGAAAAACTTACATCGTTATTGATGGTGATGTTATGCATTTTCGCTTCAACGTATAAGCCGAAAAACCTTTTTAGTTTAACAACTTACACAGATGAATTAGATATACATTTTAGAATTTATGATCGAGATGTGTATGCTACTTTACGCAATGCATGATTGAAAAATCTTCTTGAGATCAGCAACACGAAATTAAATTTGATTACCTCAAAGTAAATTTTTTTGGAACTTTATTCTACTTCTGTCATCAAAGATTCTATGCGATTGCAATTTAATATTGTAAAAAAAATTGTAATTGTATAAAAGAAACTCTTGGGTAGTTTCACTTTTTGTGTTAATACTCATTAGTATCTGTCTTGAAGTATCGACGGAGATTTACTTCAGCGGTGCTGAACTTAGTTTGAGAATTATATTTTCGAGCTAAGATAGTTGAAAAAGCAAGGGTCAACTTAATAGTAAAATATTAGTTTAGAGCCCTGAAAATCAACGTAAAACGAGCATCGAAGTTAAAACTGAAATTAGGGAAATTTAATATGGCGACAAAGAAACCAGCAGCTAAGAAGACAGTTGCAAAGAAGGCTGCTCCTAAAAAGGCAGTAAAGAAAACAACAGCTAAGAAGGCTGCTCCTAAAAAAGCTCCTGCTAAGAAAGCTGTTGCAAAGAAAGCTCCTGCTAAGAAAGCTGCTCCTAAAAAAGCTGCTGCTAAGAAGGCTGCTCCAAAGAAAGCTGTTGCTAAGAAGCCTGCTGCAAAGAAGGCTCCTGCAAGAAAGGCTGCTGCTACTAGAAAGAAGCCAGCACGTCCAGCTGCAAGAAAGACAACAGCTAAGAAGGCTGTTAAAAAGAGCGCGTAACTTTCGAGTTATGTTCTTAGGAACTTCGTGTTCCAGTAAAGCCACCGCAAGGTGGCTTTTTTATTGAATAATTTCAATTACTTAAACAATGAGCTCTTCCCCCTTCAGAAATAGAAGAGAACTAGCTAAAGCCCTTAGCAGTGCTGAAAATAACAATTTCCCTAATGATAAATGGTATGAGGAAATTTATCATCAATCCGGACATGCAAAGATTATTGGGATCACTGGAGCACCCGGTGCTGGCAAATCATCATTAATCAATCTTCTAATAAAAGAATTTAGGAGTAAATCAATGCGAGTAGCAGTACTTGCTATCGATCCTTCTAGTCCATTCTCTGGTGGAGCAATACTAGGTGATAGAACTCGAATGACATTATCCGCAGAAGATCCATCTGTTTTTATTCGATCTTCAGCATCAAGAGGAAAGCTGGGTGGCCTCTCCCCTAGAACCCCAGAAATGATTCACATACTAGATGCCGACAAATTTGATATCATAATCATTGAAACAGTAGGAGTCGGTCAAGGCGAACTTGATATTATGAAATGCGCTCATGTAGTTGGTCTCGTTCTATCTCCTCATACCGGCGATGGCATGCAAGCATTAAAAGCCGGTATTCTTGAAATTGCAGACCTGTATATTCTTAATAAATCTGATCTTACAGGCATTAACGATCTTGAAAAAGATCTTCTATCTAGCTTAATGCTTTCCCATGACGTTAAACCTATTCTAAGAACGTCTGTTCAGAATAACGAGGGCATATCTAGTTTAAGTGATAAATTATTAGAAATTCATTCTACTCTAGAAAATGAAGGAAAATTATCTAAAAGAATTGAAAAATCTATAGAGTTTGAGTTCTATTACAACTTAAGAGAAGAGTTATTAAATACTATTGAATCTCAAGACACATTCTCAAAAGAACTAGATAAACTGAAGAAAAAATTAAAGCAAAAATCAATTAGCCCACAGAAAGGTTCAAAAGAAATCGTAAAATTACTTCTTAAGAAACTCCAATCTTAAGATCTATTTTTATTGATTAACTTTCTTACAGCCTTATTATGTTCTTCAATAGTACGACTAAATGTATGCTCACTGCCTCTATCGGGGTCTAATACATAGAACAGATATCCTTCTGAAGTAGGATTCATGACCGCCAATAAAGAATCCTTATGTGGTGTGGTTATCGGTCCCGGAGGTAAGCCCAAACGTATTCTAAGATTATAAGGGTTATCCTTATTCTCTAGATCTCTTTTAGTTAAGTTTCCATCAAAATTAGGTATTCCATAAATAACTGCCGCATCAATACCAAGCGGCATTTTCTTTTCTAGTCTATTCCATAGAACTTCTGCTACCATAGGCTTCTCAAAGTCTTTAGAAGTTTCAGCCTCAACAAGTGAAGCTATAATCATAGCCTGATGCATAGTAATCCCCCTACTTGCAACTATCATCTCATATCTTGGAGGCAACTTTTTCCAAAATGCATTAATCATTTCAGTATATACTTGGGCTGGAGTAGGTTTACTAAAAAATGTATATGTTGCTGGATATAAATATCCCTCTAAAGAACTTGCTGAAATCCCCTGAGACAATAGAAACTCAGGATCTCTTGATAGTGCATAAAATTCCTCTACGCTTCCAATCCCCAAGGACACACAACGATTAATTATTTGCTTTAAAGTAAACCCCTCAGGCACAACAATCTCGATATTAGGAATACTATATATTTTACCCGATTTAAGAGACTTCTCTATATCTGCGGGTGATACAAATTTCTCAAAAACATAATGTCCTGCTTGAAAACCTCTAAAATCAGAAAATATCTTTACCCATGCTGAAAACAACTTACCCGAACTAACTAACTTCCTTTCCTCTAAATCCATGGCTAAGGCCGAGAGAGACATTCCCTTTACTAAATCTAATTCCGTAGTTTCAACCTGAGTATCAATAGGTCTTTTAGCCCATGATACTAAGAAAAATCCACCGGCGAAAAAGATTATACACATAAAGAACACAAGGAAAGAAACTATTGTAAAAACTCTATTCATTAGCAGATTTTAAATATCTAAATTTTCTAAGATTGGTCTAACATCCAATACGCTCATTCCAGCTAACTTGGCGCCTATCATTCCCTTTTCACCATCCTCAAATACCAAGCACTTCTCAGGAACTACACCCAAACTCTTAGCCGCAACACACCATACCTCAGGCCGATCTTTGGAGGGATATGGCTCATCCGCAGTAATGACAGTCTCAAACAAATCAATAAGATTCGTCTCTTCAAGGCTTTTTATCACATTTTTCCGCACTCCCCCAGAGATAACTGCCATAGGCAACTTACCATAAAAATATCTGGCCACAGAACTTATAGGAAGCAATTCCTTTGCTTTTGCATTATTTTCGAACAAGAGAGCTTCTTTCTTTTCTGCCAATTCAGCTCCAGTAACCGACAACTTAAGTAGAGAAACTATATCATCACCTATAACTGTGCTCGGTATTGAATTATAAGAATCTAGAAAAGAAAGTGGCAGATTAATACTATAATCCTTAAATACCTGCTCCCACGCTTCAAAGTGCGCACTAAGACTATCAACAAGAGTACCATCACAGTCAAAGATTAATCCTTGGAAGCTTCCAACCCAATCCATCTCCAAGGCTAGCTTAGACATCTTTATACTCTCTCCAATAACCAATCCCTTGCCGTTGTAAAACAAGTAATCCAGGGAGTATATGCACTTCTTGACTGACCGACAGGTAGATATGGCAATTGCCAATTTATAAAGCTTCTCTCGATATGTGGCATTAAGGCCAAATGTCTCCCATCAACGGAAGTTACCCCAGCAGCCCTTAGATCTGAACCATTAGGATTTCTTGGATAATATTCTGATGAGTAAGTAAGCGCCAATTCGAATTTAGACTTCTCAGAATTTAAATTAAATTTACCCTCTCCGTGTGCCACCCAAGCACCAATTACACTGCCCTCTAAAGCTTTGAGTAAAATTGATTTACTTTTCTCAACCTTTAGGCTCACAAAAGTACTTTCAAATTTGCCTGACTCGTTATGAGACATCCGAATACCTTCAGGATTCTGTCTGTCAATAAGACCTAAACTAGTCATTAACTGACAACCATTACAGACCCCTATCGAAAGAGTATTTGGTCTTTCATAAAACTCATTTAAAATTTCCTTAGCTCTCTCACTATATAGCCAACTAGTTGCCCAACCTCTTCCAGCCCCAAGAACATCACTATTACTAAATCCACCAGGGAAAGCTAAAAAGGAAATATCTTTAAAATCAACCTTACCACTTACAACTTCCTCCATTGTAACATCTCTTACCTGAAATCCACTTCCGTAAAGACTTACAGCTAATTCCCTATCTCCATTTGTACCCTTTTCTCTAACAATGGCTGCCTTTAATTTAGTAGTTTTTGGAGATTTTACCGAGAAGCCTATACTCTTCCCTGAAGAATCGAAATTACTAGGTAGACTATATTCAATTGGAACTGAGTTAAGTGATTCCAATCTCTCTTTCGCTTTTTCTTTAGATACCTGAAGAGAATCAAACATAAAAGAAGGCTTCATCCACACTCGTCTTAATTCTTCTAGCTCAAGTCTGTGAGTAAACTCAGGCGTAACTAAATTTACAGCCTTCCCACCAATATCTCCAACGACTTTAAAATCTAAGAACTTATCCTGTGCTCTTAAAGTTATCTCCTCAAACACTGCATCAGAAACTTGCATCAGAACACCCGCTTGTTCAGAGAATAAAGAAGCTGAACTTGGGAAATTTCTAAGATTTAAAGTTAGGCCTACATCCCCTACAAATGCCATCTCAAGAGCAGATACAATTACACCACCTTGAGAGATATCATGTACAGCTAAAAGCTTCTCTTCCTTCACTAATTCTTGAAGGAATGAGAAAGCTGCTTTAAAACTATGAACAGAAACTTCTCTTAAAGGCTCAGCTAGCAGTTCATTCTTAGTTTGAAGCAGAACACTTCCCCCTAAACTAAAATCACTATAGCCACTGAAGTTGATATAAACCAACTTAGATCCCTGAATATTCTTTAGCTCACTAGTAACAATCTTTCCTACATTATCAACTTGAGAAGAAGCACTAACAATTACAGTTCCTGGAGCTTTTACTGAAGCTCCGTCTTTATAACCCATGGTCATTGACAATGAATCCTTCCCAGTTGGAACTGAAATTCCTAAATCTATACAGAATTTAGATAAAGCGCTAACGGCCTTATAAAGACGAGCATTCTCGCCTTTTTGCTTCGCTGGCCACATCCAGTTAGCACTAAGGATTACTCCTTCAAGTCCATCACTAAGAGGCACTCCGAGAAGATTTGTTAAAGCCTCAACTACGCTATATTCAGCTCCTCTTTCAGGGCTTATTAAACCTAAAACTGCATGATGTCCTATTGAAGTTGCTATCCCCTTTTCTCCAGTAAAATCAAGAGCCATTACTCCACAATCGTTTAAAGGGATATGTAAAGGCCCGGCGCACTGCTGAAGGGCCACAAGGCCTGTCACACTTCTATCTACTTTATTTGTTAACCAATCCTTACAAGCAATAGCATCCATGCTGAGCACTTCTCTAAGTGCTGTTTCGAATTCCTTAGGAGTTGAAAGTTTTAAATGTAACTCTTTTAATTCCCTATTGATAGTAACATCTTCTAAAGTAGTTTTAGGTGAACTCCCGAGTAATACATTAACTGGTAAATCAAAAGGGCAATCAGATTTAGAAGTCTTAACGGTAATTCTACCACTTGATGTAATCTTACCTACTACGTAACAAGGCGCGCCTTCTCTTAAAGCAATGTCTTTTACTAACTGAATATCTTTTTCAGCTACGACTAATCCCATTCTTTCTTGAGACTCATTACATAAAATTTCATAAGGATGTAGGCTTTCATCTCCAAGAGGTAACTCATCTAACCAGATTTCCCCTCCAGTTTCCTCTAAAAGCTCACTAAAGCAGTTAATATGGCCCCCTGCACCGTGGTCATGAACTAATTTAATTGGATTATTTTCCATTTCAGATAGAGTTCTAATCACGTTCATCGCACGTTTTTGAACTTCTGGATTAGCTCTTTGAATAGCACTAAGTTCGATATCAGCGGAAAGTCCACCTGTATCAACAGAACTAACAGATCCACCACCCATTCCAATTCTATAGTTTTCACCGCCTAAAAGGACTAGTAAATCTCCTTCTGCTGCATGCATTTTAATCGCATCTTTAGCTTTAGCGTATCCCACTCCACCTGCCATCATGATTACTCTATCATAGGCATAAGTGTCAGTTTCAATTTTCCCCTCAAATGTCGATAAGGATCCGCAAATTACTGGCTGACCGAATTTATTCCCGAAGTCGGATGCTCCGTTAGAAGCTTTGATTAAAATTTCTGCTGGTGTTTGATATTTCCAATCTCTTTCTTTTAAATAAGAATCCCATCTATTCGGAGCGTGCCTATCTAGTCTAGGATATGAGGTCATGTAAACTGCTGTTCCAGCTAAGGGAACTCCACCTGTACCACCAGCCATACGATCTCTAATTTCTCCTCCACTTCCAGTAGAAGCTCCATAAAAAGGTTCAACTGTAGTTGGGAAATTATGAGTTTCGGCTTTTAAAGAAAGAACTATTTCTTCTTCTTTTTCTTGAAAATGATATTCTCCTTCTTTATTTTTAATAGCCACGAAACGGTCTATTTTAGGACCTTTAAAGAACGCTACGTTATCTTTATACGCTGATACAATATGTTTAGGAGAGGCTTTACTTGTATCTTTAATTAACTGAAAAAGGGATTTCGCTTCTTCCTTTCCATCAATGATGAATGTTCCATTAAAAATCTTATGTCTACAATGCTCCGAGTTAATCTGAGAAAATGCATAGATCTCAGCATCAGTAAGTTCTCTTCCTAGTTCTTTACTAGCGTTATCTAAGTATCCTACTTCTTCAGTAGAAAGTGCTAAACCATATTCAGCATTAAAGGCTTTAATGTCTTTAACTTTTCTAACTTCAAATGATCCACCCTTTGGTTTAAAATCTTCTCCCTTTAATGGGCTATAAAGATTTTCAATCATCTTATCATGAGTAGTTTTACCGCTTGAAACTTTAGCGAATCTTTCAAGTCTTATAACAGAGCTCAGTCCTGCTCTAAGTGCAATTGCTACTGCGTTAGTTGAAAAGGGAGAAACAAATTCATTTCTAGGACCGATAAATGATCCATCTATGCTGACAGCATCTACATGCTTAGCTTCAAGTATCCACTCAAGCGCCTTAAAATTATCCGAATTTAAATCTGCATCAGAAATTAAAACAAAAGCTTCCGCCTCGGAGGCAAATAGATATGACTTCATTATTACCTTAAAATTAGAGAAAATATTTGCCCATGTTATACACTTTGAAGCTAAAGAATGCACGCACTAGAGACATAACTTATTGATTTATTTAACCAATTAAGAAAATTAGACTGAGCCCAAAAAAATCTATAAATGCATTAAACCCTTAACTATATTGATTTTATCCCTACTCACTCCATGCTCCTTAGCAAGCTTCCCCCACTGACTAAGACTCTCCTTAGTTCGTAAAATAATTTCTTTAACAACTTTTTTAGAAATATTAGCTTCCTTACCAAGTCGGATAAAATGCTCTTCGGTTATATTCCGCCCTTCCCCCATCACCATGGTGCTTTGCTCGCCATTCGGGCCTGCGGAGAAAGTTAAATCATAAGCGGGTGCAAGATTCCACTCTCCTGCTTCATTCATGAGAAAGGTAAAGTTTTTTGCATGATCATCCTTATTATTTGCTAAGACATTAAATACTGCTAGCCTAAACATTTTTTCTACCTCGGCTACATCATTTGTAATAGCGCCAGTTAATACAATTAAATCTTCATAATCAAGCGAAGGGGACCTAAAATCAGAATGTAAAAGTCCACATGCTGAATGCGCATGAAGACGTTTATCTAGAACGCGATCAAATCGTTTTGTCGCAAAATAACCAGGCCCAGCTTTAGCAGAGAATAAATACGTATCCGAAATACACACGCCAGCATTCCTAGCCATGAGAGAGTAAACATACTCAATAGAGCCTGAATCCTGTCCATCATAAGAAGTGGGGAATTTTACGAGCCAATGTTCAAAGCCAGTGGGCAAACTTAAGTTACCATGAATAACTTTCTTAAACTCCTTATCGACAGAAATCATTGCCTTAGGTCTTGCTCCCGCTGAAGAACCATTTAAACTAACTAGTTCATTCAATAACTCACTTGCTTCACCTACTAGCACCTCCTGCACATGAGATGCCAGGCGATCTAAGTTAATATCCGATGTTTCTATACCTGAACCATAATCAGGTTCATATACTAAAGCTCCCATCCCATTTTCACCAACTCTCGCAAGTCGATCAAGAGGTGTGAGTTGCTCTGGTAAAATACCCTGCATTCTCATCGCCCGATCAAGGAGTAGTCTACCCCATCCATCTGGCAAACTATCATTAAAAACACCCGGCAAACTTTCAAAAAGGTTTAGATCAAATGTACTTAGTCCGGCTTGAAGCGGCAATCTGTACGGAGAAATTTCTATTCCAAGACTAATAAACGAATCTTCATATTCAAAATATATTTGACTATCTCGGATGGCAAGACGCCCTACAGGAATAGTCTCAACATCAAACAATAATCCAACTTTAATTTCTTTAACTGGAAAATAGCTCATTTACGCCAGCCTCTCTTAGGAGCTTTTGTTTTCTCTTCCTTAAGAACATCATCTATTGATTTAAATTTAGTTTGAACCGAAGCACATGCCTTTACAACTCCTTCAAGTGCATTTAATGCCCATAAAAGTTTAAGATAGGACTCAAGTGAAATCAGACCTTTCTGCTCATACTTTCGAAGAGTGGGTAATGGAACCCCAGCCCTAGAGGCCAACCCCTCCTGAGTCAAGCCCATACCCAAACGCCTAGCTTTCACGTACTCGACTAAGAGCTTCTGGGCTTTGGAGGTTGTTAGTAATATCATAGTATTAGTTAAGGCATATTATAGCGCGTAATTAATACTATAATATTAGTTATGCTAAAATTCAAGTATTTTTCAAAGGACAAAGCCCTGAGCGCATTTATCAAAATGCGCCCAATACGCCTAATCGCACAAGGCGCAAATTATATTAAGAAATAACAATTACCTTGTATTATCAGCATGTTAAGAATTTTACGCCTAATCGGCGAAAGCTAATGCATATTAGCACTTCCTACCCTAGCAAATTAAATCAGAATACAATGCCCAAAGATAAAATCACCGATTTCTAAACGGCATCATTTGCCATATTCACCGATTAGTAAACGGTGATTTTGTAACAGCCTGAAACTACTTGTTTTTTAGCCTCATCATAAAGACTGGGCTCCTCGCCTTTTGGAGTGGGTTAGTTTTTCCAATAAACATCAAAATTGGGTAGGAATGGGCCAATGTTACGTTATAAAATCCACATAAATATTGTAGGGGCGACCCTTGCGGTCGCCCGCAAAAATCAATTAAATTAAATACTTTTGGCGGGTAACCGCAAGGGTTACCCCTACAGGACAATATGCCCGTACTGCACATAAAAATAAATCGCTAAATTCATTTGCGATCCTTCCAATGCTAAAACCCACCCTAAAAGGCGAAGAGCCTAAAGACTTAAAGCCAACTACGCTACCTCAATCCTCTCTATATACTTTTCAATATCCTGCAACCTCTCATGCAGGGCTTTAAAAATCATATCATAATTAATTTTCTGATAAGCATGAGATATTATGTTTCTCATACCAACCATTAAAACTAGGCTCTTTGTAAGGTCTTCTTCAATTATATTATTTTCACGAAGAATTTCAAAAGCTTCTCCCTGAGTGCTAGGCTTTCTAAAATTTCTATAAGATATAAATGCCTCTGCTAAATCAATCGAACCTTGTATAGCTAAATATAAATATCTCTCTAAACTGCCCTTAATATACTTATCAGATTCAATCTGCTCTCTAGAATGAGTTTTATAAGATTCTAGAATACCTAACTGCTCTTTTATAAAACTAATTTTATTCTCTATAACTTGATATCTGGTCATATTAATCTTTCGTTAAAAAGTTATTCCTTAAACCCATCTTAAAATCGAAATAAATATTCATTATGAAAGGCTCTATTAGCATCTTATATGGCTCTACCTCATAAAGCAGTTCACCATTTATTATCTCATAAGCTAACTCTGGTGCATCGAGCTTAGCTAAATCACAAATATCAATCTTATCACTATTTAATATCTTAGATAATTTAGCTCCTAACTCAGGGAGTAAAAAAGGATCTGAAGATTCCTCAGGCGCTATATACACAGAAAAGTCATAATCACTCAATGGTCCGGCAGCACCCTTTGCCTGTGAGCCAAACAAATACAAAAGCTTCACTTTAGGAAACCTCTCGCAGAGCTCAGAAATCTTAGTAATAGTATCTTCGGTAAGCATAAGTGACAGAGTATCATCTTTCTACTTTATTGAAAATAGATACTATCCTTGCCCAAAATTCACGCCAACACCCTCTCCAATTCAAGCTTTAAAATCCCACATTCTTTTCTAAGTTGAACTGCGAGTTCATTGTAGCCACCCTTCTTTTCACTAGCAAAAGATTCTAATTTAGAAACTACTTCGCTAGACGCTGAAGCACACACATTTAGAAGCGATCCCCTCAGGGCATGTGCTGCCATCCGTATTTTGTCATGATCTTCTGACTGTAAAGCATTATCTAAGTTAAGGCTAAGCTCTTCCGCCTCTTCAAGATAAGCTAAAGCAATCTCTTTTACTAAACTCATATCATTATTAAATCTAGTCAACATTTGTTGCATATCAAATACTACGACAGATTCTTTAGGTAATAAAACTTCGGTACCATTCTCTGCATTCAATTCTAATGTTATTCTCTTCAAAAGAAGTGTTAGAGCATCTGAATCTATAGGCTTTCTTAAAGCATCATCCATGCCAGACTCAATAAATCTCTCCTTATCTCCCTTTAAAGCATGTGCCGTTAAGGCAACTATTGGTATGTGGACAGACTTCAGAACTTCGTTTTCCGCTTCCCATTGCCTGATTAACTGGGTTGTCTCTAAGCCATCCATACCCGGCATTTGAACATCCATTAGGATTAAATCACACTCACAGGCTGGCATCGACTTTCGCCAATTAAATTCGCTTCCATTTCTAAGATGATGAAGAATAGCCTGACCACTCTCAAAGCAAACCACCTCGTGCCCACCTTGCTCTAACAACCTTTGAGCCACCAAGCGATTTATCTGAATATCATCGACTACCACTATTTTTAAAGCTTGCGTTGCCACACTAAGATCCGAAGTTTCAAGTTCTTGTTGCAGAACCTCTTCCTTTGTTCTGAAAGCTTGCCTTAGAATCAAGCCTAAATCTGAATCAATAAATGGTTTAAATAATACCCCTTTTACACCAAGACTCATCAACTCTTCTCTTACCTGCAAGTCAAACATTGATGCTAAGACAATTACTTTAGTATGCGGACCAACTAATGACTCTATGCTTATTCTTGCTTCTTCCGTTAAACCATAACCCAAATCATAAAAAACAAATCCGCTTAACATAGGAACATTTTGTGCAAACTCATCTATAGTTTTAAACTTAACCCTAACTTCATGCAAACTTGAATTATTTAAATACTGCTGTATGATATTCGGTAAAATTGCACTATTGCTAATAATGGTATAACTTTCTCTACTCAACTGATCAGGCCTCACGGCAACTATGGTATCACTGCCTTTAGAGTACGCTAAATTAAGATCGAAATAAAACTCACTACCCTGCCCTAAAGTACTATTTATTTTAATCTCCCCTCCAAGCAAACCAACCAAATGCTGACTAATACTAAGTCCTAAACCAGTACCACCGAATCGTCTTGTAACTGACCCATCTGCCTGCTGAAATGCATTAAAAATTTTCGCTTTCTTATCCGTATCAATACCGATACCTGTATCTTTGACAGAAAAATGAATTCTACCCACATGCCCATTTTCTCCTCCAAACCACCTAACCGTCAGCAAGACATGCCCCTTACTCGTGAACTTAATTGCGTTACTAACTAAATTTATAAGTACTTGCTTTAGCCTACTTGGGTCAGCAGTTAATTTGGGCGGAAGTAGGGAATCAATGTCTGCCAATAGCTCAATCCCTTTTACCGTCGCTTGATTATAAAGGGTCGCTAACACACTCTTGATAGTATACCTCGGTTTAAATTCAATAAATTCGATGTCTAACTTGCCTGCTTCAATTTTGGAGAAGTCCAGAATATCCTCGATAATAGTCAACAGACCAAGACTAGATTGCTCTGCTAAATTTAAGTATTCTCGTTGCTCCGGATTTAATTCTGTACCTAATACAATTTTCAATAAACCAAGGATAGCGTTCATGGGAGTTCGAATTTCATGACTCATATTAGCCAAAAAAGCCGACTTTAATCTCGAAGTTTCTAATGCTTCATCTCTCGCAACAGCTAACTCAAAAGCCTGATCTCTAAGGAGCTCAGCTTGTCTAGATAAAGAGTCCTTAGAACGATTTAGATCTTCCACATGCTTTATAAGCAGTTCTCTAAAGCTCATCTTTTCATTTAAAGATCCAGTCTTTTGTATAATTTGAGGAAGCAACTCGAGAGTTGATCTCATTTCTTCATTTTGTTCGAATAAATCGTTCGCACTTAGCTCAAGACTTCTCTCGAGTAACAATCTATCCTGATCAGAGCTTAGATAGGCTGTATTAACAGAAGAAATGAACTTTTGTAGATTCTCAGGTAAGTCGCTCACCTCAATACCTGATCGTTTAAGCTGCCTAGCGAGTAAAGAATGCGTTGCATTGTCCATGACTCTAAGACATGTCCTCGCTAAATACAGTTATTGTCATAGTTTGATTATGAAGCTCACACTGCGCATTTGGAGTGAACGGTGAAATTTCTCCATATGAGTAAAATCCCGTAATAGTTGA
>JBILFC010000151.1:0-7269 GCA_044351785.1 Bdellovibrionota bacterium | reverse complement strand
TCCGCTTGAGTTTCATTTAACTCAAGAAGACGCGATAACAGAAGTGGCCCCATTGAACTCGGCGTAATTTTTAACCGATGACCATTCCTCCCGAACATGTCTATAAAATTAACTGGATTTGCTCTTGGAGTAAAAGGCAAATCACCTAACTGCTTTATGCGCGCCGCAACTCTCTCAGAGAAAACGCCCTGTCTAGAAATCCCGCTTAAATCACCCTTTATATCAGTTAAGAATACTGAAGTTCCCTGAAGCGATAAAAGCTCCGCCATAACTTGAAGAGTAACTGTCTTACCAGTTCCCGTAGCGCCTGCTATTAGGCCATGTCTATTCATCAGCGCAGGATTAAAAGAGACTAGTTCTCCATTTTCTGATTTACCTAAATCTATAAGCGTCATTCCCAATCCCCAAATAATAGTATAAAAAGTTAATAATAATTACACTAATTTGACTAATAAATCTAACCCTACAAATGATCGAAATAGAAAAAGCACTGGAAGTCGCTAAAATAGCCAGCCTAAAAGCCCAAGAAGTCGTGCAAGGGTATATAAAAAATGGCTTCAGAATTGATCAGAAAGGACCATCGAACCTAGTGACTGAAGCTGACATAGCAGCTGAAAAAATAATCATAGAAACCATTAAAGAGCACTTTCCTACTCACTCCTTTTTAGGTGAAGAAACAGAAAAAGCATCATATTTAGCAGACAACCTTTGGGTAATAGACCCAATTGATGGAACTACAAACTTTGCCCATGGGGTTCCACACTGCGGAATATCAATTGCCTATTATGAAAAAGGGATTCCGGTATGTGGAGTAGTACTTAATCCATTTACATCGGAAATGTTTTCTGCTGGAAAAGACCTAGGAGCGTTTTTAAATGATGAAAAAATAAATGTGACACCTACTGATGAGCTAGTAAACAGCTTAATAGTTACCGGATTTAATTACGAGCTTACACCGCAGGTTGTACACGGGTTAAAGGCCGTTGAACTTTTAATTAAAGAAAAATGCCACGGTATTAGGAGGCTCGGTGCTGCCAGTCTTGATATGTGTTACGTTGCATGTGGAAGATTTGATGGCTATTACGAACTGAGACTAGCTCCCTGGGATTTCGGCGCTGGACTCATAATCGTAGAAGAAGCTGGAGGAAAAGTTACCAACTTAGAAGGCTCAAGATTAACCCTCCAAGATACTCAAGTGATCTGCACTAATTTGAACATTTCCGACAAACTTCGTAATCTTGTATGGAAAGCTGGAACTAATCCTAGCTAAGTTACTCATAAGACATGACAGAGTGATGAAATTAGGCTATAAAATCAGCTGTAATTTGCCTATAATTTAGGCCGTCTTAAGTAAAATAATAATTTAGTTTGAGGAAAATGCTCAGCAGTCTAAAATCTAATCCCATTCTTCGCTTTTACTCTTCTTCAATTGGAAAGAAAGTAATTATGGCTGTAACAGGCTTAATGTTAATTGGCTTTATCGTCATGCACCTTTTAGGGAATCTTCAGATTTTTCTGGGAAGCGATGCATTTAACGACTATGCCGCTTTTTTAAAATCAATCCCTGGCCCACTTTGGGCAGCACGAATTATTTTGCTAGGCACAGTAGTTCTACACTTTTGTACAGCCTTCACTCTTAGAGCACAAAATAAAGCAGCTAGAGGAGGAAGCTATAAAGACATGAAAACTGTGCAAGCTGACTTTGCATCTCTTTACATGCTTGAAACTGGAATTGTAATTTTACTATTTGTACTAATACACTTACTACACTTCACCTTAGGGAAGTTACAACCAGAATACTATCACTATGTAAACTACAAGGGTGATCATGATGTATATAAAATGGTTATTGCTGGATTCTCTAATGGTCCGTTTGCGTATATTTACATAGTAGCAATGCTTGCTGTAGGAACTCACTTAAAACACGCTTTCTGGAGCATGTTCCAGACCATCGGCGTACATTCTCCTAATTTGACGCCTACATTAAAGAAAATCTCTACAGGATTAGCTGTTCTTGTAACCCTTGGATATCTATCTATACCACTCTCCGTAATAACTGGAATTCTCAACTAGTAATAGGTCATATATGAAATTAGATTCTAAAATACCTTCTGGCCCATTAGATAAAAAATGGACTAACCATAAATTTCAAATCAAACTTGTAAATCCTGCTAACAAAAGAAAGTTTCACGTATTAGTTGTAGGAACAGGTCTAGCGGGTGCTTCAGCTTCCGCAACACTCGCTGAGCTTGGATATAAAGTTGATGCATTCTGCTTTCATGACTCTCCAAGAAGAGCTCATAGTATCGCAGCTCAAGGTGGAATCAATGCTGCCAAGAACTACCAAAACGACGGTGATAGCGTTCAGAGACTATTTTACGATACCATCAAGGGTGGAGACTTTAGAGCTAGAGAAGCGAACGTTTATAGACTTGCAGAAGTAAGTGCAAATATAATTGATCAATGCGTAGCTCAAGGGGTTCCATTCGCAAGAGAATACGGGGGATACCTTGCAAATAGATCATTCGGTGGAGCGCAAGTTTCTAGAACTTTTTATGCTAGAGGCCAGACTGGACAGCAACTTCTACTAGGAGCCTATAGCGCACTTAGTAAGCAAGTTGGTGAAGGCACCGTAAGACTTCACACTAGACATGAAATGCTAGACCTCATTGTTATAGATGGCAAAGCTAGAGGAATAGTAACTAGAAACCTAGTCTCTGGAAAACTTCAAACTCATCTTGCTGATGCAGTTGTCCTTGCTACTGGTGGATATTCAAACGTCTTTTACTTAAGTACCAATGCCAAAGGATGTAACGTAACTGCTACTTACAGAGCTCATAAAAAGGGAGCATATTTTGCTAACCCTTGTTACACACAAATTCACCCTACAAGTATCCCTCCGCACGGGGACAATCAAGCAAAGCTTACTCTTATGAGTGAGTCTTTAAGAAATGATGGTAGAATTTGGGTTCCGAAGCAAAAGGGTGACAAGAGAAATCCTGCTTCTATTCCTGAAGCTGAGAGAGATTACTACTTAGAGAGAAAATATCCTAGTTACGGAAATCTTGCTCCTAGAGATATTGCTTCTAGAAGTGCAAAAGAAGTTTGCGATGAAGGTAGAGGTGTTGGTCCAACTGGTCATGGTGTTTATCTTGATTTTAAAGATTCAATTAAGAGACTTGGAAAGGATTTAATCGAACAAAGATATGGTAACCTTTTTGATATGTATCGTCAGATTACAGACGAGAATCCATATGAAGTACCGATGAGGATTTATCCAGCACCCCACTACACTATGGGTGGTCTTTGGGTTGATTACAATTTAATGAGTACCGTTCCTGGGCTGTTCGTCATTGGAGAAGCCAATTTCTCTGATCACGGGGCAAATCGTCTTGGAGCGAGTGCATTGATGCAAGGTCTTGGAGATGGATACTTTGTTCTTCCTTATACGATTGGACATTACTTCGCTTCTGAGAAAGTTACGCCTGTAGCTGATGACGCTCCTGAAGCAAAAGAAGCTCTACAGAATAGCAATGCTCAGATTCAAAAACTTTTATCAATTAAGGGTAAAAAGTCTGCTGATGTATTCCACAGAGAACTCGGGAAGATCATGTGGGATAAATGCGGAATGGGTAGAAATGAAGCAGGTCTAAAGGAAGCTTTAAAACGCATTCCAGAACTTAGAGAAGAATTCTGGAATAATGTTACTGTATCCGGTACTAGCGAAGGATTAAATCAGGCCCTTGAAAGGGCAGGAAGAGTTGCTGATTTCTTAGAATTTGGAGAGTTAATGTGTTTAGATGCACTTACTAGAAGCGAATCTTGTGGGGGCCACTTTAGAGAAGAAAGTCAGACGGAAGAAGGCGAAGCAAAGAGAGATGATCAAAACTTCTGTCATGTGAGTGCCTGGGAATTTAAGGGTGTTGGGAATGCCCCTACTCTTCATAAAGAAGAACTTAAGTATGAAAATATTGAATTAGCACAAAGAAGTTACAAGTAATTTAAGGAAATAAGACAATGGACTTTACACTACATGTTTGGAGACAAGCGGGACCTTCAGAAGAAGGTTCATTTCAAGTTTATAGGGCAACAAACATAAGCCCTGACATGTCATTTATTGAGATGTTAGATTACTTAAACGTTGGACTTGAGGAAAAAGGAGATACGCCGGTATCTTACGAATGTGATTGTTTAGAAGGTATTTGTGGTACTTGCTCTTTAATGATTAATGGCAAGGCACATGGTCCTAACAATCTTACAACGACTTGCCAACTCCATATGCGATCTTTTAAAGACGGAGATACAATTACTATAGAGCCTTTTAGGGCTAAGGCATTTCCTGTAATCAAGGATCTTGTTGTTGATAGAAGTTCTTTTGATAGGATTGTACAAGCTGGTGGATTTATAACTTCTAGAACTGGCTCTGCTCCTGACGGGAATACCCTTCCTATTCCTAAGCCAGAAGCTGATCTCGCGATGGACGCTGCCCAGTGTATCGGATGCGGAGCTTGCGTTGCATCATGCAAGAATGGATCAGCGATGCTGTTTACAGCAGCTAAAGTTGCGCACCTTGGGTTACTACCTCAGGGGCAAGCTGAACGCTATAAACGCGCAAAAGCTATGGTCGAGCAAATGGACGAAGAAGGCTTCGGATCTTGTACCAATCAAGCTGAATGCGAAGCAGTATGTCCTAAGGGAGTTAGTATTAGATTTATTGCTAGACTGAATAGGGATTATATTAAGGCGCAGGTTTTAGGGTAAGACTATTTTCTTACGCAATTAATTTTTCAATTTCTCATTGAGAGGTTTGACCCTTTTACTGAGAGATTGGGAGCTTTTTTGTTTTTTGGGAGGTTAAAAATGGAATTTGATGAAAATGAAATTCCAAAATTGGTCGTTGCTACGCTTGCGTTTCATTTGGTATTTAGTCTCCTATTTAGGACACTAAGCCCAGAAGCACCCTTGATTGCTTCTAGGATACTTGGCGCTATTTGTGCAATTCTATTTTATAGAATACTCAAAGAGTGCGAAGTTATCTGACAAAATCGGAACAGAGACATGGCGACCTGGGATTTATCTCCTAGTCTCTCTACCCATTGATTCTCCAGTTTTATCAATTAGTTACTAAGCATGTAGGTAGACCCCTATAAAGAAGCAACTTTAAATTATTAAACTCAGAACAAAATCTCCACAGCAATGCGTACGCACTACTTGACAAACGTACGCATACCCCCTAGAATATGAAGAATGAGAATCAAAGCATCTAAATTAAGAGCGGACATATATAATATTCTAGACTCTGTTATCACTTCAGGGGAAGTAGTTGAGGTCGAAAGAGGAGGAACTATTATTAGAATTACCGCCGACAGGGCTCTGTCTAAGCTTGAAAAACTAAAGAAAAGAAAAACTACTCGAGGGAATGTAGATAAAATTTACAACATTACATGGGAAAAAGAGTGGTCTGGGGAATGATATATCTCGATACCCATATCCTTGTCTGGCTGTACGACGGAGAGATTGATCTACTAAGTGACAAAGCTAAAAAATTAATCGAAAAAAATTCTCTAGTAATCTCTCCTATCGTGAAATTGGAACTAGAGTATCTGCATGAAATAAAAAGACTTAAAGATACCGCAGAAAAGATCTTTCAATACCTAAATGCAAATATTGGACTTGAACTAGCAACAGATTCATTTACTGATGTCGTTAACAAATCTATAAAAGAAAAGTGGACACGAGACCCATTTGATAGAATCATCACCGCACACGCAAGATTTTCCTCTTTAAAACTCTTAACTAAAGATGAAAAGATTCATAAACACTACAATCATGCGGTGTGGTAACGACGTTAAATCACTAAGTGCTAACGACTCAATATCGTCCCACCCCACTCTACCACTGAGAAACCTTCCCGTTTAAACTCAGGTATAATTTGAGGTTCAATTTCTTTTTTACTAGATAACTTCTTAAAATATACGAACACTCGCAGCACAGAATCTGGCTTGGGATTTATTGTAAGCTTCGCACTATCTTCGTACTCCTGACCTGCAAATGCAATCTGAACATAAGGATAATCCTTTATCTGCGGATACCAAAAAACAATAAACTCATTATACTCTACTGGCTCAAGACCTGCCTTAGAAAGAATATCTTGTAAGAACTCTGCACTATCCTCCCCTTTCACAACATATCCAGTACTAGGCATAACATATCTACCACCACCAGCTCCTTCCCAGAATAAATAACTATACTCTTTACCGTCTTTTAGATTAGTTAACTTCCCATCTGGATTAGCAATCACATTCCAACCCTTAGCAACAAAATCATATTTAGGATATGTAACCGTAAGTTCGCCAGCATAATCAAGCTGCACGTTTACTTCTTGAATTTTTTCTGGATAAAGATAAATGACTGGCTTAAAATAGACAGAAACTAGGGCGCGAATGCAAAAAATTCCTAGCGCAATAATTAAAAAGATAAAAGAATAAATATATTTCTTCCGTCCTATTTTCAAAAAAAGAAAAGCTATTGATAGGAAAAAAGATAACACCATAATCAGTGCGCCTAATGAACCCTCCATTAGGCGAAACATACAACCTTCAAAATCCGACAAACTACTTATCCCAGAGCACTTACTAAATTGCCCTTCACAATTACTTGCCTGAAAATTACTTCCAAAGGCAAAAGCATCTTGCTGAAAAACAAGACCAAACATTAGTACTAAGACAAACAGTAAAAAGATATTCTTTTTCATAGATAATGTTTTTTAATATAATTTAATTTAAAATCCTTCAGGCCACTTTCTTCTTGAATGATAGATCCTCAGGATCACTAAAGTATTAGACCTCACTTGATATGGCACTATAAACGGAGTACCTGTTATCACAAGCTCTCTAGTACTCGCCACTCTTCCTGGTCTTCCAATTTCTGGATGCAGTTTCAAATTAAGTATTTGAGATTCTATTTTATTTAAAATCTCTAATGCACTTTTAGGACTTTCTGATCCAATGAAATTTAGCAGGTGCATCATGTCCTCTCTCGCAAGAGATGTGTAAAGGACTTTCATCTTGAACTATTTAAGAAACTTTTTCTTTTTAATTTCAGAAAAAAGTTCCTCATGAGAAACCAGATCACCAGAATCAGCCTGAAGTATTGCTTCCCTAACACCTTCGACCTGCCAAGATTCTAAATCGATATAACTCTTCAAAGCAGATTCAACCACCCAGTTCCTAGAGCGATCCATAGACTCAGCAAGTTTATTAATAGAAT
>JBILFC010000019.1:0-21824 GCA_044351785.1 Bdellovibrionota bacterium | reverse complement strand
AGCTAATATTGCAAAAGTTTTAAAATTACTGTTCTTCATACATTCACCTAAAATTATGCTTTAGCCTTAGACTTAAAAGTTCTAGTAACTGAGTAGCCTATGATTAATAGTGGGATTAAAAATGCATTTAAGATAAACAAATAATTCCCCAATGATTCCTTATCCTCTCTAAGAGCTCGTCTTACATCTCTTAATCTCTGCTGAGCTTCTCTCTTATCTGCTCTTAACTTCTGAATCTCACCAAGCATAGCAGAATCCATAATAGTCTTCTTACCTTCAGCCTGATTTCCAGCTTGAAGCTCAGATAACCTTCTATTTGCTTCATTTACCGCATTCTGGAAACTAGCTTCTTCTGCTTGATACTTCTGCTGCGCTCCAGCTTCAATTTCCTGAACCTTAGTAAACGGTCTAGTAAACTTACCACGTGAACGAAGTTGAATAAGCTCATTACTACCTGACATGTTCTCAGCTATATTTGAAGCTAAGACTAAATTATCATTTAACAATGAAACAACTTCAGTACCGAAGAACTGCTGACTAACAGCAGAATACGGATCAGCCATAAAATCTACATCACTAAAAACAAGAATTGTACCTGGCGCCTTAGCTTCAGTTAAGAACTCAACATCCTCTGCTAACCCCTCAGGCTTAGCCTTAAATGTACTCTTAAACTTTCCAGATACCTTAACTGCTAAAGGAAGACTCTTATCTCCTGATTTAAATTTCTTTAAAAGGGCCCTTGGATCTTCCGCACTAAACTTAATATCCTTCTCTTCTAACAACATTGAATCCTTGGAAGTTCTCAGCAATACCTCCTGAGTCAGTCCATCAACAGGAGTTAAATTAAATGCTCCTGCCCAAGCGAACATAATATTCTCTAGAGAACTTGTTAACACATCCTGATCACTAACTATCTTTTCCGCAACATTCGCCCTAGGACTAAGAGTTAACCATGCAATAAAACTCTCTGGTCTCATCCCTCTTTCAGTAGAAACTGGAGTTCCTAACCTAACATCAGTTACGACCTTCTTATCATCGAGACTAACTCCCCATGGGCTTAAAAGTTCATTTAAACTAGAACTCTTATCGGCAGTTAAAGATGACATCGGATTAGATGGATCAGGTGGAGGACTGTCCGTCATACACAAAGGATCAACCGCTACAAAGATATTTCCACCACGCATAACAAACTGATCAATTGCAAATCTTGCCTTTTCAGTTAATCCACGAGGATGAATTACCATCAAAGAGGTAATTTCCGCTGGGATTGCTTCAAGATCAAATTGTAAATATTTAACATCTACTAGCTTAGACAACTGATTCGCTAGTATCCAAGGCTTTCCACTCTGATCTTGTGGATTCGGTGGGAAAGTAGGAGTTTTCTTACTACCTTGAATCGATAAAGGTGAAAGAATACCCACAACTGGCTTTTTACCAGTATTCAATGAGTCTATTAGCTTTGTAACATCATACTCTAAAAACTCTTGCCTGCTAATATTAAAAGCGGGAATAACTTCCTCTAAACCGTCACCACCAATACCAACAAGACCCAGATACACTCTCTCACCTGTAGGAAGCTCCATTGGTGTGATACCGTACTTATCTGCCCACTCTTCTTCTTCAGAATCTGGCCTAGGATCATAAACTTGAACCGTTACCTTGCCGCCACTCTTTCTTTCATACTCTTTTAATAAGTCAGAAACTCTAGAGCCGTACATTTTAACAATAGGAAACTTATCACCTTCTGTTTTAGAATAATAAAACTTAAGCTGAATAGGCAACTCAAGCTTATCAATAATAGCTCTACTACCCTTTGATAATGTATATAATCCTTCTTCAGTTAAGTCCGCATAGAAGCGACTAAAGATACCATCGCTAATACCATTTAACGCAACAAAACTTACTAAAAGAAACGCTATGCTACTTCCAGATAATAACGATCTATTCACGGTCATTCTCCATTTAAATAATTACAAAACTTTAATCAGCCTTCTTACGCTCTACGACCTCAACCCCAATTAGGAGAGAAACGCAGATCAACGAAATGAAGTAGATAATATCTGTTAGATTTACTACGCCTCGCTGAATTGATTCAAAATGATAAGGGAAACTCAAATTTACTAACTGACTTACAAAGGACATTGGTAAAATTTCTTGAAACAATCCAACTACAGGATCAGACCCAATAAGGATTAATATAAGGCATACAAAAGTTGCTAATACAAAGCTTACAACTTGATTACTTGTACAAGCTGATAAGCAACAACCAATTGCAAGAAAAGATCCAGCCATTAAGAAGCTCCCTAAATAGCCAGCTAATATAACACCCAAATCAGGATCACCTAGATACATAACAGTAAGTACCATTGGGAAAGTAAGCAATAAAGATAACCCCATGAAAACCCAAGCCGCTAAAAACTTACCAATCATGGACTCAGTGACACTAACAGGTAAAGTTAAAAGAAGTTCTATAGTTCCTGTTCTTCTTTCCTCTGCCCAGAGTCTCATTGAAATCGCGGGTACGATAAAAAGATAAAGCCATGGATGCCATAAGAAAAATGCTCTTAAATCAGCTTGACCTTGACCATAAAAATCTCCCAACTTAAAAGTAAAAAATCCCGTTAGGACTAAAAACACAGTAAGGAAAATTAATGCTATTGGAGTAGAGAAATATGATTTCAATTCCCGCCTAGCTATCGCTTTTACTATTGCTCTATTAACACTCATAATATCCTCGATATTTAATTTATTTACCTTGAGTAAGATCTCTAAACACCTGATCTAACTGACCAGTATCAAAGTGGAAATCTGTAAGCTCTATATTTTCTTTAGACAAGGTAGCCAGCACATCTTTTACTAGCTCTGGCTTAGTTAACTTAGATTTCACCCTGAGCTGACCTGCTCCCAAGTTCTCCACTCCATCAATACCCTGGTGTGATTGCAATAAGCTAATAACTCTATCCTGAGTATCAGCTTTAACATGAAGATCGACTGTAGAATCTGCCTTAGCCTTAGCTCTAAGCTCTGAAGGCGTACCATCTGCTACAAGTTGCCCATGAGCAATAATCATAGCTCTAGTACACACTGAATCAACTTCTTCTAAAATGTGAGTCGAGATAATAATGCACTTATCCTTAGCCATACTGCGTATTAAGTCTCTTACTTCATGCTTCTGATTCGGATCAAGTCCATCTGTTGGTTCATCCAAGATAAGCACTTTAGGATCATGGAGGATTGCTTGAGCTAATCCTACTCTTCTTTTAAATCCCTTAGACAATGTTTCTATTTTTTGTTTTTTAACTTCTAAAAGATTAGTCTTCTCGATAGCTTTATTTATTGCTGCATCTAGATTCGATCCTTCTAAGCCTCTTACCTCACCTACAAATCTTAAAAAATCTTCCACTTCCATCTCACCATATAAAGGAGCATTCTCTGGAAGATAGCCTAAAATCTCTCTAACTTCTCGCGCTTCAGTCTCCACATCAAAGCCACCAACTTTCGCTGTCCCAGAAGTAGGAGTCAAAAAGCAGGAAAGCATTTTCATGGTAGTTGACTTACCTGCCCCGTTCGGCCCTAGAAAACCTAAGACCTCACCAGTTCTAACAGAAAAACTTAAATCCTTAACCGCGGTAATGTCACCGAAGGTCCTCGACAAGTTAGAAACTTCTATCATTTTATCCATATCACCATCACTCAAGCCTTTGTAAATTTATAGAAGGCGCCGATTCAGGCACCAAAATGATAAGTCATTATATTCAGGGCATTATTCCAGAATAAGGTATGACAATTTAGTTCCGAAATGTAGGTACTATTTGGCCTATCTGCAAGAGTAAATATATAATTTTTTTTACTTCTCAGTTAGGATTTTTCATCAGCGAGGTCTAGAACTCGAGTATTTAAGAAAATTAAAGCTGAGAAATTAGATTCTTACTTAATTTTAGTGTAAAAGCTCGGTATAAATATGCTCAATTAATTGCGGAAAACCATGGAAAATAATTCATTTCGTTTAAAGGTCGGCCTAGCAGAAATGTTAAAAGGTGGCGTTATAATGGATGTTATAAACGCTGAACAAGCTAAGATTGCCGAAGATGCGGGGGCAGTAGCTGTAATGGCGCTTGAAAGAGTACCTTCTGACATTAGAAAAGAAGGTGGAGTAGCCCGAATGGCTAACATCTCTATTATCGAAGAGATAATGGCTGTTTCAAGTATACCTGTAATGGCGAAAGTTAGAATTGGTCACTTCGCTGAAGCACAAGTATTAGATGCTCTTGGGGTAGATTTTATCGATGAGAGTGAAGTTCTAACTCCAGCAGACGAGCAGTACCATGTTGATAAACATAATTTTTCAGTGCCATTTGTTTGTGGTGCTACCAACCTCGGCGAAGCTCTAAGAAGAATTAACGAAGGTGCTGTAATGATCAGGTCTAAAGGTGAACCTGGAACTGGTAACGTAGTAGAAGCAGTAAGACATATCAGATCAATCATAAGCGATATAAAGTCCCTCAAGTCTATGAGTGAGGAAGAACTTCTTGAAGCTGCTAAGCTAATGAGAGTTCCACTTGAACTAGTAAAAGAAACAAGAAGTCTTCAAAAGCTTCCAGTTCCTTTATTCTCAGCTGGTGGGATTGCTACTCCTGCAGATGCTGCTCTAATGATGCAATTAGGCGCTGAAACTGTATTTGTAGGTTCTGGAATCTTTAAATCAGAAGATCCAGCAGAAAGAGCAAAAGCAATTGTTAGAGCGACCATGAACTTTAATGATCCTAAGATTCTACTAGAAGTATCTAAAGACGTTAAAGGCAAAGCTATGCACGGCCTAGATGTACACTCTCTTCCAAAAGAAGAAAGGATGGCTGATAGAGGCTGGTAAAAGCTCGATGGGTAGCAAGGTCGTTTATACGATTGGAATCTTAGCGCTTCAGGGTGACTACGAAGCTCATAAGACTGCTATTCTTAACTGTGCAGAGGTCAATACCTGCGAATTAATATTCATCAAAAATGCCAATCAGCTTCTTGATATTGATGCCTTAGTTATTCCTGGTGGCGAATCAAGCACAATGCTTAGACTTCTTAGCGATGAGCTAAAAGAAGCTATCTTTAAATTTCATAAAGACAAAAAGGTAATCTACGGCACCTGCGCTGGGGCCATTCTATTAGCTAAAAAGGTAGAAAATCCAGAGCAGTACTCACTTGGACTTATTGATATAGATATCAAGAGAAATGCCTACGGCAGGCAGGTAGATTCTTTTATAACAAAAGAACTAAATACTATTTCAGGTCACCCATTAAGCCACACCTTGAAGCAAGAAGCCGAAGCTGTTTTTATAAGGGCTCCTAAAATAACTCGAACTGGAAAGAATGTAGAAATTCTCTATTCTCATGGCCAAGATGCAGTTCTAGTTAAAGAAAATAACATCCTAATTTCCACCTTTCATCCAGAACTTAGCAGAGATAAACACCCAGTTTATTCGATCCTATTTAATATGATAAAAATCCCCATTGACGATAAGTAGTTCAATGCTGTAGAGGGTCCTAAACCTCACTTTCATTGTTAAATATTTATGTCTAAAGAAGAATTAGTTAACCTATCCCCTAACGGCCCAATTTATGTCTTAACTCTAGGTAATGCCAAAGAAAAGGCCATCATTCTCCATCAAGAAAGAATGATTCAGCTTGAAAGTAAGCTTAAAGAATTTACTGATATTGAAAAGAGGAATCCTCAGATTAAAGGTCTAGTGATTATTAGTCCTCTCTCTATGGGATTTTGTGTAGGTGCGGATATCCATGCCATCGAAAATGTTACAGATCCTAAAGAAGGCTTGAAGCTTGCGGAACAAGGTCAAAGAATTTTTAATTTAATTTCTGATCTTCCAATCCCTAGTATCGCTTGCATCCACGGAGTATGCGTAGGTGGAGGTTGTGAACTAGCTCTTGCTTGTGATTACAGAATAATGACAGAAGATAAGTCCTCTAAAATTGGACTACCTGAAACTAAGCTTGGCATATTACCTGGATTCGGAGGAACACAAAGACTTCCTAAATTAATTGGCTTACCCCAAGCGCTAGGTATTATTCTTGAAGGTAAAGTTATCTCATACTCTCAAGCTAAGAAAATAAATCTTATTGATGAGACTATAAAACTACCAGAAAATAAATCAGACATTGAGAAATATCTTAGACAAGAACTTCTTAAGGCTGCTGACATCCTAACTAAAAAGGGCAAGGCAAAAGCAAAAGAACTTCCATTAAAAGACAAACTACTCACATTTAATCCCGTAGGAAGGCTACTGACAAGAAAGAAGGCTGAAGCTGAAAGCTACAAGAAAACCAAAGGACATTATCCTGCGATCACTAAGTCCATTGAAATTGCCACAAAGGGTCTTTCAATGCCTCTTAAAAAAGGATTGGAACTGGAAGCTCAGGCACTTGGAGATTTAATAGTCACTAAAGAATCTAAAAGCCTAGTACATCTATTCTTTCTCACTGAAGCATCTCAGAAAATTGTAAAAAAATATCCTAATGAAGCTATTAGCAAATTAGGAATCGTAGGTGGTGGGATAATGGGGCGCGGTATGGCTTCATTAAGTGTAAAATCTGGGATCGAAACAACAGTTGTAGATCTGAGTAAAGATCAAAGAGAAGCAACTTCAGAACATGTTAAAAGTTTCATAGATAAAACTAGATCTATAAAAGAAGGAGATAAGGCTAAAATATTTTCACTCCTAAAAGTTTCTGATTCAGTCACTAGTCTTAAAGATGCTGAACTAGTAGTAGAAGCAATCGTTGAAGATCTTGGAATTAAGCAAAAACTTCTTAATGATCTTGAAGCACAAGTTTCAAGCTCAGCAATCCTAGCTTCGAATACATCATCTTTAAAACTAAGTGATGTATTCGCTAATCTAGAAATAGGGAAAAGAGGGATTGGTATCCACTTCTTTAATCCCGTAGAAAAAATGCCTTTAGTTGAAATTATTCGGACTAATGACACAGATGATAGAACACTTATTAGAGCTAGTGCACTAGCTGCGAAGCTTGGTAAGTTCCCAGTAATTGTTGAAGATGTTCCTGGATTTTTAGTAAATAGAATTCTTACTCCCTTCTTACTAGAAGCAGGTGTTCTTCTTAAGGAAGGGGTTCCTTTAACTTCAATTGAAAAAGTTGTTACTGACTTTGGATTCCCGATGGGACCATTTAGGTTAATTGATGAAGTAGGTCTTGATATTGCCCTTAAGGTAGAATCGGTTCTTTCTTCAGCATACGGGGAAAGAATGAAAGGCTCTGATATAGCAAGTCAACTCGTTACGAAAGGATTTTTAGGTAGAAAAAATAAAAAAGGCTTCTATACTCATGAAGGTAAAGATTCTTCACCAAACCTAACAGAACTTCAATCTCTAGGGGTAAAGGTTAGTGGTCAATCACCTATATCCTCAGAAGAAATTTTAGATAGATTACTTCTTAGCATGATTGCTGAAGCCATCCGATGCTATGATGAAGAAGTTGCTGGCGCTAAGAGTCCTGACGCACTAGGTCAGATTGATCTAGCTTCAGTTATGGGCTTCGGTTTCCCTGCATTTAGAGGTGGCATAATGCACTTTACTAAGACTGTAGGATTTAAGAATGTATTGAATAAGATTGATTCACTTAAGTCTAAAGGGCCGAGGTTTAACTTAGAAATAAATCGTAAAGATTTTAATCTCTAATATTCCCCTAGAGCTGCTTTTAAATTAGCTTCTGCAATATGATACTCTTGAAGGGCTTCGACCTCTTTAACGGCGGTATCAGCAGTTGCTTGTTCTCTTAAGTTTACAATGAATATAGAGCTCTCCCCTGCTTGGAACCTTGTTCTTTCTCCCGCTTCCAACTCTTTTGCGAAAGCTAACTCTTTTCGAACAATCACAATCTGATCTCTAGCATTATCAAGTGCTGATATTGCATCTTTTATATCAGCCTGAATTCTTCTTTTATAAAAAGAAACTTCTTGTTCTAGCTTTCTTAATTTAGCTTCTGTGCTTGCTATTTTACCTTCTGCTTTTCTAACCTGAAGCGGGACCTCTAATAAGACTCCTGACTCTAGCTCTGTAGGCTCCTTTGTCTTGTCACCATCACCTAAATCCTTAGATACTTCAAACATTAAATCAAGCTTAGGATCTGTTTGATTTTTAGCTAACTTAAGGTCTGTCTCGAGTTGAGTTTGAATAATCTTAATAGCTCTTAACTCTGGACGCTTTAATAATGCTGAATCTACTAATTCTGCCTCCGTTTGAACTTCTTTAGGACCAACAGGAGGAATCACTTTAGGTAACTTACCTCTTAATAAAAGATCTGTGTCTTCACCGACAAACACGCCAAGCTCAATACTCGCATTCTGAAATGATCTTTCAGCTTTTATTAATTGAGTTTCTCTTTGAAGTATTGTTCTATTATTATCCTTTAGCTCGAACTCGGGTAAATCACCATGCTTAACTCTTTCCTCAATTCCAGCAAGCCTTTCTTTAGCTATCCCTAATAATTCTTCCATGATCGAAAATTCCTTACCCGCCCCTAACCAGTACCAATAACGCTGACTTGCTTTATTTACGACCTCTATTCTCTTTGCTTCTATCCCAATCGATGCCACATCTACACCAAGCTCTGCCACCTTAAGACCTGCCCTTCTCTCGTCAATCTCTCCATCTCTAAAAATAGGTAATTGGAATCCTGCCCTCAACTCTCCCTTGGGAAGAGTTTCGTACTTACCATCATAAACTGGGAAATCATTATCTCCCTGCCGATAACCACCATACAAATTCAATCCCCATAATGACGTAGGTTTCTCTACTAAAGAATCAAATCTAGAAGTTTCATAATAGCCTCTGGGTACAATTGTAGCCTTATTCTTCCATTTAATATCGAATTCACCAAGTGCAGACCTCTTCTCTCCCTCTGCCTTATCCCTCTCCTGCTCAGCGCCAAGAAGCACTGGAAATCTTTCATTTACAATACCAATTACTGATTCTAATCTAGTCTCGTTATCGGCAAGAATATTAGTAGTACATAAATTCTGAACTAAAAATAATATCAAGAGAGTAGAGTAAGCGGTCTTCATTTATACTTTTATTTATCCTTACTCTCTTCTGTAGAAATTGGCTTTGAACTTTCATACTTATTCTTAGCTTTTTCAGGCTCATAATTTCTAAGAGAAGGCGGGAAACCATTAAAAAGTCGCCATAACTCGAAACCGACCTTAACTTGATCAAGTAAAACCCACCCTTTAACACGAACCCCCTGACTTAAAAAATTAGGATCTGGCCAGTTAACATTTTCATCTTTAAAAATTAAAGTTCTAAACTTACCCATACCGTCATCGGCAGGATCTACGAATGCAACAGTCCCTCCGAATGTCCCTACGGCAACACTTGGCCAACCACTAAATTGTAAGGCCGGCCAACCTTCAAATTGTAGTCTTACGTGTCTACCCTTAGAAAGTAATGGCATATCCCGTCCATCCACCCATAACTCGACAGCTCTTGAATCTGTATTAGGAACAAGAATAGCAAGAAGTTCTCCTTGCTTAACAAGCTGACCTCCCTGTCCAGCAACTAACCTAAGAATTGTACCATCCATAGGAGCATTTACCGCTTGAGTAAGTTGTCTAGCAAGTTTTACTTGTATCCGTGATAACTCCGCCGAGGCATTCGCTTCATCAACTAGGTACTTATTTAAATTGAGACGAGCATTCTCAACTCCAAGCGGGGAACTCAAGCCCTTCTCAAATAACGCTTCTTGCCTTACAACATTCTTTTTAGCTGTTTCAGTGCCTTGCTTAGTTGCTTCAAGACGCCTCTCTACAGCTTCCTTTTCATAATTAAGTCTAGAAACGATATCTGGATCATTATCTACCAACTCAACTATGGGTTCACCTTTCTTCACTCTAGAGCCTTCTAAGACATCCCACCTAAGCACTCGGCCATCAATCGGAGCACTTATTTCTTGTCTTCTTTCATTCGGACTATAAGCAATTACCCTACCACTTCCAACTACAGTTTGTTGCCAAGGTAGTAATAAAAACGCAACGAAACCACCGCCGATTAAACCCCAAAAAAACAAGAAATAATTTCGATAATTTCTAATCGGTCTCACCCGCCTTATTGCAGAGAACCTACGATACCTATTTAATACGTTATAATCCTTTCTTAAGAATGGCATTATTGTACTCCTCTCTTAATGACATCTAAATTAAGAATTGCATCACATTTATCTTCAATCTCCGGATGAGTTGAAGTAACCATTATTGTCCAAGGTGAGTCCTTAGAAAATAATGCATCAATTGCCAGAGTCTTCGCTTCATCATCAAGGCTATCAAGTGTTTCATCAATTAAAATTAAAGAAGGATTATTCACAAGAATCCTTGCGATCATCAATCGTTTGGCTTGCGAAACAGATAAGGGAGAACCACTGGCTGATAACTCAGTATCCAAACCTTGAGGTAAATCTAAAATCTCATCTAATAACCCCATTTTAGTGAGAACATCACGCACTTCTTCTGGAGTTGCGGCAGGTCTGCCGAGTCGTACGTTTTTAATTATACTTCCTTGAACAATCTCTATGCCTCTTAATAGAGACACCTTCTCCCTTAAAGACTCAAGAGACAATCTTCTCATATCTTCATTATCAATTGTTATAACACCACTAGAAGGCTTTTTAAGTCCAAAGAGTAAATCCACTAACGTACTTTTCCCTGACCCATTAGCCCCGTGGATTGCCAACTTCAACCCTGGCTTAATTGCCAAATCTATTGGTCCTAAAGTAATTGAAGTGTCAGTATAGGAGTATGTAACATTCTTAAGCTCAATTGCTATCGGGCCACTACAATCTAATGCTTCAACTCCCATCTCCTCCAATGGCTGCTCTAGAAGTGATCCTACCTTATCAAGAGCTGCACACAAATCATAATAGGAATCTAGGTGCTTTCTTGTTCTAGCCAATGAATATAAAACGGTTGATACGACAATCTCCGCCGCAACAAGCTGACCAATACTAAGTTGATTCTTAGTAATTAACCAAACTCCTAATATTAACAAGGTGGCATTAGCTACTGCTTGTAGGCTTAAGAATCCTATTACTTGCCTCATAACAATTCTAAAGTGAGTCTGTCTAGCATCTAAGTACTGAACAATAAAATCATTCGCTCTTTCTAAGGCATAATACCTAGCTGACCGAGATCCAAATGTAACACTTTTTTCTGCAACTTCCTCCAACCAAGCGACGAACTTATACTTTTCTATTGATTCGTTAATACTAGAATCTACTGCGCCTCTTCCGAACAAGAACAACACTATGAAAATCGCAAGCACTAAAACTATATCAAAAGCAAGGAGCACTGGATGGTAAAATGCCAATAGTATCAGTCCTATTAACATCTGCAATACCAAGGCAATTCCTTCAATAAATAAAGAAGAAATACTTTTCTGTATTGTAATTACATCAAAAAATCGATTTACAAGCTCAGGGTATTTTAAGTCATGTGTTCTGATCATTCTTGGAATTCTATAAGCTAACTCCAAGCCTACATAAGAAAATACCCTCTGTTGTAGTTTCTCGACTATAATAACTTGTAAAATTTTTAAAATTGCTGCGACTATCTGACCTAAGAGCACAGCTACTGCTAAAAAAACTACAGGTTGTACAAGCTGAGTAAAGGCTATTGTATTTACAACAGTTTGAACACCTATTGGTATTACGAGAGAAAGAACTCCAACTCCTATTTCGTAAGTAAAGATAACTCCCAGCTCCTTATGCTCCGATGTTAGAAACTCCCATAATAGAGACAAAGGATTCTTTGAGTGTTTATCACCAGATTTATGCATCAATAAGCTCGAGATTGTTAATGTTGGATATATTACCCTTATTGCAAATCCTTGGACAATAGTTTTTTTCTATAAAAGATTTAATTCACCAATGATGGAATTCCAACAACCCTAATACCACTTTCCACAGCATCTTTAAAAAACTGTTCTTTATCCATTATAATACTTCTGCCAGCTTCCAAGGCTAGGACTGAAACGCCACTTTCTTTACAAATTCTTATTGTTTCAGGGCCGGCTGTTGGCACATCGAATCTCATATCCTGAGTAGGCTTAGCACATTTTACAACAACTAATTTACCCTTTGCTAATTCTCCGCCTCGCTGGATAGCTCTATTAGTGCCCTCTACTGCTTCAACTGCAATCACAATCCCTTCTCTAACTACAACAGTTTGCCCGATATCCTCCCCGCTCATAGCACGAATTGCCCGTATACCTACCTCAACATCATCCTGCTCTTCTGAACTTAAATTACCACCAGAAAGAATTCCCTCTTCAGTTATTAACTCTGGAGATAGTGCAGTACATGGAATAACCTTTATTCCTAAAGCTTCAACTTCTTCTGCAATACCCCGCATCACTACATCATCCTTTGTAGACCGAAGGCGCATAATTAATAATGATCCCTTCACATCTAACTTTACATCTCCAAAATGTTTAATCCTACTTATACCTCCAGCTAGGGCCACATATTGAACCTTGGATTTCTGAAAAAACTCTAAAATTCTACCAAGCTCTCCAAGCTTAATCCAAATTTTATCTTCTGAGTAAGATAGCAATTCCTCATCTGTCTCGTTTAAATGACAAACAGAATAAAGGCTATGACCTAAAGCCTTAGCTCTTTTTGCAAACATTATTGGAAACTGGCCATTCCCTGCGATCAACCCGATTGAAGACTGGGGCGGGATATCAAATAATAAATCAGGATAAGGCTTACTCGAGGGAAGTCTCTTAGGTAAAAAAATACTTAAAACTTTTAACAAGGCCCTAAGAAGCATAAATAATTTCCTAGGAGTCCGAAGAGATCTCCCCTTCATCTCCTACTTTTGAAGGTAAGGTAATGCCTCTAGATGTACTAAGGACAAATTCTACTATAGTCTTTGCACGAGCATTTGATAGTACATCCTCAGGTAATTCTTCTATATTCTTCCTCATTCCGCCTCTCTTTAGAAAAATACCTTTATAGAGCTTTTTAATTGAAGAAATATCTTCCATTGTAAAGCCGGCTCTCTTCATGCCTATTAAATTTAGACCACGAAGACTAGCTCTATCACCTTGAGCAATACAATAAGGTGGCACATCAAGACTTACCATAGCACCTGCGCCGATTAAAGACATAGATCCAACTCTAGTAAATTGATGTATCCCCGCCATTCCACCTAAAATTGCACCGTCACCAAGTTCCACATGTCCAGCAAGAGCTACAGTATTTGCAATAACATTCCTACTACCAATTCTGCAGTCGTGTCCTACATGCGAATTAGCCATAAACAAGTTATCACTACCTATAATAGTAGCCATCGTACCATGGGCAGTACCAGGTTGAATTGTTACAAACTCCCTTATACGATTTCTATCGCCAAAGACTAATGTACTAGCTTCACCCTTGAATTTTAAATCCTGGGGGGCTGTACCTATCGAACAAAAAGGGAAAAGTTGATTCTCTTCACCCAGAGTTGTGTATCCATCAAGAACCACATGAGCCTGAATTTTAGATCCTTTACCGACCTTAACATTAGGCCCAATGATAGTGAAGGGTCCAACTTCTACTCCACTATCTAATTCTGCTCCTGCATGGACAATGGCAGTTGGGTGAATTTTTACTTCCATATTATCTTCCTACAGCCGCTGTAAGTATTCCTTCACAAACCACTTCACCATCAACAAGTGCTGTACCTTTCATCTTCCAGACAACTTTCTTTCGAGCAATTAGCTCCATCCTAAGTTCTAACACATCACCAGGCACCACAGGTTTTCTAAATCTCACCTCATCCGCCCCAGCGAATACATATAACTTATCCCGATCAACAGCTTCTGCGCATATTTTAGCAAATATAACTCCCAACTGTGCTAGGGCTTCTAGTATAAGAACTCCTGGCATAATTGGTTTATCGGGGAAATGCCCATTAAAGAAATCTTCATTTGCAGAGACATTTTTTATTCCCGTTATACTTACGTCATTCTCCACCTTGAGCACCCTATCAACTAATAGCATGGGGTACCTATGAGGCAAGAGTGATCTAATCTGCTCGGACTTCAGTGGTAACTCAATCTCCATCATACTAACCTGCCTTATTTAGCTTCCGAATCGAATCTCTTAACTACTTCTTCAGTAATATCAAGAGAACCATCAGCAAAAAGTAAATTTTGCCCACTTCTTTCTAAAATAACGGAGTATCCCTTTTCCTTACCCATAGCTTCAATAATTACTCGCATTTGCTTAACAAGCTCACCAACAACTACAGCATTCTTTCTTCTAAGCTTTTCTTGAGAATCTTGGAAACTTCTCTTAAGTTCCTTTTCCATACCTAAAAGTTCTTCTTCCTTATCGGCAAGAGCCTTTTCGTTTAAAGATCCCTTTTGCTTCGTAACTGAATCTTTTAACTTTTCATACTCAGTCTTTTTCTTGTCGATATCTTTTTGCTCTTGATCAACTTCAGTTTTAAATTCCTTCTGAACTTTCTGACCAGATTTAGTAAGCTCTAGAGCTTTCTGTATATCTACAACACCAACCTTTAGATCTTCAGCTATAACAGAAGAAGAGGTAAGACCGATTAAAGATAATAAGATCAACGAATTTTTAAATGCATTCATATATATTTAGTGTAACAATGTAGTTTTTCAATTTATATTTAAGACTATTAGCAGGCGATATTATTCAGCTGAATATTAATGTCAACTAAGAATAACTTTTTCTATCCTATAAAGGGGCACCGAAGGAGAAATTAGTTACCATAGATTTTTCTCCCTCTTCCTTATCAAGAGGGTAACCAACTTCTATTCTTATAGGAGCTAGAGGAGATCTCCATCTGACCCCCCACCCTACAGCCTTTCTCATAGTATCAAATCCAATATTATCAGAATCATCATATGCATTACCCATATCATAGAATCCAACTCCATTTAGACCGATACTTGGAATAAGAGGGAAAATCATTTCAAAGTTCATTATTAACTGTTTATTACCACCGAAATAATTACCATTCTCATCCTTAGGACCAACTTCTCTCGCGTCAAATCCACGTAGAGAATTTATACCTCCTGGGAAAAATCTTTGAAATAAGGGGAAACTATCCCCATTAATAGACTCTCCCCAACCAAACTGAGTTCTCTGTGAGAAAACGATATTACCAAACGAAGTTTCAGCAATCGGGTAATACCAAGAATTCCTAGCAGTCCCTAACCAGTATTTCTGGTCACCACCTACACCAGCATATTCCATCCTTAATACTTGCCTAGAACCCTTATTAGGATCTAAAGGATTATCAATAGTAGAACGAGTTAAACCTGGAATTATCGCAGAACTAATATACTTTCCTTCCTGATCTCTTACCAACTGAGCAACATCATCATCAATATCAGTTATCTCATTTTGCATTAGTTCATATCCTAAGGTAGCTCGAACATCATCTCTAAGCTCCTCTCCTAGGAACCATAAAGGGTAACCAGTACTTACAGATCCACCATTCTGTCTTCTTAAAAAGTCTTCAAAGTTCCTTTGCGTTACAGCAGCATCTGCTCCAAATGAAAAGAATGAATCATTAACTCTTGGATTCTGAAAAGACAGGATATAATTCTGTCTAAGTTGCCCAGAGTTAATATCTAAACTTAAGGAGTTACCCGTACCCATTAAGTTATTTTCTGAAATTTTTGAAGTTATGATAAATCCATCCCCTGAGCTCACCCCAGCACCTGCCGTAAACTGCCCAGTCATAGCTTCCTTTACCGCAACTGAAAGGTCAACTTCACCTGGCTTATCAGTTTTTTCAGGAGAAATTGTTACTTCATCGAAGAACCCTAATCTTCGCAATAACTCCTGACTTCTCTTTATTTTAGAACTAGAATATATTTCCTGTTCATGCATTCTCAAGTTTCTTCTAATGACGTTATCCTGAGTTTTATCATTACCAACAACGTTGATTCGGTTAATCGTAATCTTATCACCCTTATCGACAGCGTAACTAACATCTACTAACTTTTTATCTCTATCAATTTTGGTCATAGGATCTACGTTCGCAAAAGCAAATCCGATATCCGTGAACTTATCAGTAATTTTAAATACGTCCTCTCTTAATAGATCGACATTGAATGTTTCTCCACTAAGTGTTTTGATATCTTTTAGTGTTTCCTTAGCCCCACCTTCGAGTAAGGTCCCGCTTGCATCAATTTTCCCAAATTTATACTTCTCCCCTTCCTCAACACTAAATACAACTTCAAGACCATCCTCTATCTCTTTAATTTCAGGCTCAGAAACTTTTATATCTGCATAACCCTTAACAAGGTATGTATGCTGAAGGACTCTAGTATCCTGTTCTAAAACTTCCTTCTTCACTACACCTGATCCAGTGGCCCATGACCATAACCATGAGTAGGTAGAAGTCCCCATTCCTTCATCTAAATCATCCTCATCTAAGGCTTTATTTCCTAGGAATGAAATCTTCTTGATTACCTTCTTCTCGCCTTCTTCAATTTTAAAAGTAAGAATTACCTCTCCAGCTTTTAGCTCCTCTGATTCATACTTAATCTTCGTACCGTAATAACCTTCTTCTTGGTAATACTTCTTGAGTTCATCTATGCTAGCTTGAATTTTTCTCTTATCTAGGAATTTTCTAGCTTCTAAGTTAAGTTTCTCTTTAAGTGTATCATTTGAAAATTCATCATTTCCTGAAAAACGAATTTCTTTTATCGCAGGTCGTTCATGAATTATATAAGTAAGCACCACTCCACTTGATGTCTCTGTCTTATCTGCCTCTACGGAATCAAAGAAGCCTAAACGATAAATAGCCTTAATGTCTGACTGAATAACCGACGTATCTAAAGTAGAACCAGCCTTTGAATTTATAACACTTAGTATACTTTCACTATCAATACGATAATTACCTTTTACCACTACGCTATTAATGGAATCATCCGCTAACGCATTACCTAAGTTAAACAAAGTTACTGCAAATAAAGAAAATCTTAAAAATCGGGACATGAAAGATGCACCTAAATACTTATGAGGGGATCCTAACTAATCCGGTCCCCTTTAATTCATATATAACGTCTAGCTTTTTAGCTAACTCCATCGAATGTGTCACTACAACAAGTGAGATTCCAATCTCTTTTTGAAGATTCTTGAGCATTGTAAACACCTCTAAGGCCGTTCCACCGTCCAAATTCCCAGTAGGTTCATCGGCTAATATCAGTTTAGGTCGTGAAATACAGGCCCTAAGAATTGCCACTCTCTGCTGTTCACCGCCCGATAACATCGACGGCCTATGCTCTAAGCGATCCTGAAGTCCTAGGGAAGAAAGTAGTTCTATCGCCTTAGCCCGCGCAACTTCTCTACTCTCCCCTTTTATAATAAGAGGCATCGCAACATTTTCTACCGCTGAAAACTCAGGCAATAAATGATGAAATTGAAAAACAAATCCTATATTCTCACCACGAAAGTTGGATAGGCCATTAGACTTTCCTCTTAAAGAAGAATAGGAAACTCCATCGAGAATAATCTCTCCTTCCTTAGCTACCTCTAAGCCACCCAGTAAATAAAGAAGAGAAGTTTTTCCAACTCCTGAATGACCTACAATTGCTACACTTTCTCCGCTACCTACTTCTAAATTCACACCAGAAAAAATAGATAATGGCTTACCCGCATCTACATACTTCATAGAAAGATTTTCAACTTTTAACATAAATCTTCCTATTCAAATCTCAATGCTTCTGCGGGGACTAAGCGAGATGCACGTCTTGCAGGATAAAGTCCCACTAGGGAGGTAATAATAAATCCACTAATAGCTACTACCATAAAATTTGTAGCATTCATGTGCACTGGAACGGTATCCAAGGAAAATACTTTTGCATCGATCGGGAAACCGTATGTTCTTAAAGCTAGGCATCCCAAATATCCAAATACGGTTCCCAACAATACGCCCGAGAAACCAATAATCGCTCCCTGAAGTAAAAATATCCTTAAAATTTGTGAATCAGTAGCGCCCATAGTTTTAAAGATTGCTATGTCTCGACCCTTTTCCATGACAACCATAACGAGCGTAGCCACAATTGAAAAACTTGCGACTAATATAAGTAAGAGTAAAACAATGAAGTATACTCTTTTTTCTAACTTAATAGCTTCCCATAAAGGTCTATTCTGATCTGTCCAATCAGATAAAATTAATCCATCTGGATAATTTTCCAGGCCTTGTTCTAAATTTTTAATTATTCCACCAGTATTATTTCTGTCATAAACACTTAGTTCAACTCCTGACACCCTATCTTCAAAAGCAAAAAACTTCTGAGCCTCATCTATCCCCATATAAATAAGTCCAGCTTCATACTCAACTAAACCAGAACTATAAATCCCAGAAACTACAAAGCGTCTGTGTCTAGGCATTAAACCTAATGGAGATGATGAAAAGTCTGGAGATAATAATGTAACAATTCCTCCAACCTCAATTCCAATTCTCCTCTGTAGTTCCTCTCCTATTACAATAGTAGGTAAAGAAATTCTCTCTGTCTCCCCATTCGGTCTAAGGACATCTACTGGGCCTTGAATAAAAAGACTATCTGCTGAATTCCCGTCTTTAAGATTCTTCTGCAATTTCTCTTTAGAATCAGGTTCATTCGGCACACCTCTCACCAAGATTCCTCTAGCACCCTGATCAGTTTTAATCATCGCCTGAGAATATGTAAAAGGATAAACGCTCTTTACGCCTGGTGTTTTAGCGATAATTTCCTTTAGGTCCTCCGTATAACTAAGATTCCCCGTAAAGCGTCTGACAGTGACATGCGCATTGGCATCAATTAACTTTGACTGAAGTTCTTCTTCAAATCCAGTCATTACAGATAGCACTATATTTAGCACCATCACGCTTATCGCCACACCTAACAGAGAGATAATCGTAATTACGGAAACAAAGACTTCCTTTCGCTTACTCCGAAGATAACGAACGGCAACAAAAGGCTCAAACTTACTAAGATCGAATAATGCCATCTAAATTTAAGCTATAGGCCTCATTGTAGGGAATAATATAACATCACGAATACTCTTAGCCCCAGTTAGTAACATAACTAATCGATCAATCCCGATCCCTTGGCCAGCTGTTGGTGGAAGTCCGTATTCTAAAGCTACAATAAAATCATCATCCTTATCCATTGCCTCATCATCCCCACCTGCTTTCTCCGCAATCTGAGCGTCGAACCGATCTTCCTGATCGAATGGGTCGTTAAGCTCACTAAATGCATTAGCTACTTCCATCCCCGCAATCATAAGTTCAAATCTATCTGTAAATCTAGGATCTGATTCATTTAATCTAGATAGTGGTGAAATCGATGTAGGATGTTGAGTTACAAAAGTAGGATTTATTAATTTATCTTCTATATGACGATCGAATACTTCATATAAAGCTTTACCGTAGTCCTTGATATTTAAGATATCTTCAGAACCTAGTTTCTTAGCTACTTCGTATATACCTTCGATCGTATCAAGTGAAGTTTCTATCTCCACTCCTGATAATTCAGCCACAGCATCCTTCATGGTAATTCTCTTCCATGGAGCAGATGCGTCTATTTCCATTCCATCATATTCAAATGTTCTTGAACCCACGATCTTATCCACTAATCCACCAATTAACTCTTCACTAAGATCCATTAGATCTTCATAAGTGGCATAAGCCTGATAGAATTCAATCATTGAAAATTCTGGATTATGAGACGTAGAAATTCCTTCATTTCTAAATACTCTTCCCAATTCATAAACACGCTCGAGGCCACCTACTACCAATTTCTTTAAAGGTAATTCTGGTGCAATTCTAAGGAATAAATCAAGTCCAAGTGCGTTATGATGAGTTTCAAATGGCTTTGCAGTTGCTCCACTTGCAAGCGTATTCATTACTGGAGTTTCGACTTCAATATAATCTCTATCATTAAAGAAGCTTCTGATATGAGCTATAATCTTCGCCCTTTTAATAAATACTGCTCTAGAATCTTCATTTACCATTAAGTCGATATAGCGCTGACGGTAACGCACTTCCACATCAGTTAAGCCGTGCCACTTTTCAGGTAGTGGGTGAAGACATTTTACTAGAAGTCTAATACTGGTTGCATGTAAACTTTCTTCACCAGTTTTTGTAATAAATGTATATCCAGATACTTCGACGATATCACCAAGATCATAGGTTTTAAATTCAATGAAGGATTCTTCACCTACTTCTTCTTTCTTAAGATATATCTGAACTGGGCCAGTTCTATCTTGAATATTAAAAAATGATGCCTTCCCCATCATACGAAGATTGATGATTCTTCCTGAAATTGTGAATTGTTTCTTTGCTGTAGGCTCTAGACCCTCTTCCTCCAGAGCAAGCCTTACAACTTCAACTGCCGTTCCATTTGGTTTCGAATCATTAGGATAAGGATTTCTCTTAGCCTTAATAACTTCTAACTTACCTCTTCTAACTAACTCCTGCTCTGAGCGTTCCATATCTCCCTAAGAAATAGATTTATATTTCCGCTATGTTTATAGGATTTTGGAGAAAACGTCTAATATTAATCTACTGAAGCAGTATTAAATAAAATTTGATTTTTACACTAATCCACTGGAGGATAAGAACTCCTTAACAACTAAAAGAGTATCTTCACTAACAAGTTGTTCCACATGGCCCTTGGCAACGAAATGAGTTCGTGGGGATTTCCAATGGTCAACAAGCAACTGGACTTCATTAAATGGAATGATGTGATCTTCTTTACTAGCTATAATGAGAGTTTTTTCTTTTTCTGTACTAAGAAAATAAGATAAAGGAGTACTTGGTGCAAAGGCCCTTTGAAATAAGTCCTCTGTTAGGCCCACTTTTATTAATGTTTCAGAAAGTGGTGAGTTCTGAACATAATGCCAGATTCTTTTAGCAATTGACACTACAGGAGCAACGCAGATTACCGCATCTAGCTTATCTAAAGAGCTCCATAGGGCAAGAGTTTGTGCACCTAAACTTAAACCAACTCCCATTACTTGCTTAGGAGAAATCTCATCTAACCAGTTTTTAAGAGCTCTAAGTTCAAAGATTGCCTGAGCAAAGCTTTCATTTGTAATAATAGGATCTATACTCGGGAAGATTCTTAGTGGATGAAATACTGATGGCGATCGTCCACCGTGAAGTGGTAGTTCATAAATTAAAACATCTAATCCTAAAGAGAAAAAATATCCCGGCACCATAGTAAGAGCCTTAGCCTTATCATCTCCTAACATCCATCCATGAATCGCTATGACTGTCCCCTTTGATGGTTTATCCTCATGTGTCCAGTAACGTACCCTTACTGATTCATTTTGTGGTTCAAGTAGTCTTCGTTTTTCAAATTCATTAGACACAGAAACAAACTTACTTTTAAACACGAAGTCTCTAACTATACCGCCTGGAATAGGTGTCGGCTTTGCTACGCATGCTAAAGGAGTTTTTTCTGGTTTTTTAAAATATAATTCTGGTACTGCTTCCCAGGTAGTAGATAGATAATATGCAATACCCTCTAAAGTAGGCTGAATAGAATCTAAAAGATCTGATTCTTTAAAAGCAGGGATAATGAATTTACTAGAGAGTCTTTTTAATAATTTTAGGAGACTCGCCTCAGGAGTTAAGGACAAAGTCTCCACAGAGGAGAGAACAGTCTCAGGCTGGGGGTATACACAAGCTTCTGTTTGATCATCATCGGACATAATTCACCTAGTCAATATATCGGTAAGTTGAGGGAATTACTGTAATGACCCTAGTTACCCTTCGATGAACTCAGGGC
>JBILFC010000235.1:0-4911 GCA_044351785.1 Bdellovibrionota bacterium | reverse complement strand
TTCTCGGACTCAGGAAAGTCCTTATCACTACTTCCCTCATGCCAGGAGAGCAATATCCGTACGGACTCTTTCCACATGTACGGAGTTGGCTGATGTCGGGAGTACTGAGGATTCAACTGAAGAACCGGTTGTACCAGTTAATCCTGTTGCAGCTATCGTTCAGTCTGCAGTTCCTGAATACGTAGTGAACGTAGCTCCAATCGAGGTCTTGGTACCGCTTACGGAGCCAGAGGTTCCCGAAGTTGTCGAACTTCCGGTAGCGGTGATGCAGGTGGAGAAAGTCGCACCACCTGTGGTCGAAACTCCTCTGGTGATTAGCGATACTCCTCTTGTTGAAGGATCTGTAGCTACTAAGGCAGATCAGGTAATCTCTGATTTCGTTCGAGATTTTCAAGCTGGAGCTAGCCAGATACTAGCGAATCTACTGTCTTAATTGGCGGTGAGTGGTGTCGGTTGATCTGATTTCCTCTGTGGTTTTTGATGAGGCTTGGTGTGACCGACACCATTTTTCGTGTGCAAGAAGGCTTAAATTCTTATTGAGAGAGTTTCTCTCTTTCAGTAAGGGTGTTGGTAATTATATAGGTTCTATTCTCCGGAAAGGAGGTTTTATTGATGAAGAAAAAGCGAACAAAAACGGATAAAGAGCTTAAGTTGCTTGATGAAAGAAAAAAGAAGCTCGAAGAGCTCCTAAATCTCATCAAGTGCAATCAACGCAGTTGGCGAAAGAGAGAAGAAGCTCTCGGAGCATTCTTCGGGATGCATTGGAAAACTTTTGAAGAAGTCCGACTGTTAATTTCAAATCTCTCTCATGAAAAAACGGAAGAGATGAAAATAACAATGTGCGACAAACTCGGTTTAGTTAAAGATGTGCTGGATTTTTCTATATTTAAAAGGCAAAACCATGAGTAAAGCGTCCAAACGATCAATCTTGATTAATACCATAGCGAGACTTCTGGGGTGCAAGAGCAGCTTGCACTCGGAAATCAACGAATTCTTGGCGAAGAAGCTTGAGCGCTCCAGTGCTTTGATTACGAGTGTGCGATGGAAACACAATTTTGGGTTTGATACATCGCTTAAGCTCAAAGAACTCTTGGGGGACAAGGCCCCGCATTTGGCCTTAGACACTATTTGCAACTTTGGTACTGCCACTTCGTCTTCGTCGGATAACGCAACCGAAGTAAGCAGCGCTAAACCACAGAAGAAGCGCCGCCGAAAGAATTGCAAAGCTCCTAAGCGGGTTAAGCGAACTGCGGAAGCTAAAGTTACCTCTACGGTGCCCTCTACCGCTCCGAAGACCGTGGTTGCTCCGGCCGCAGCGCCTGCTCCTACGCCTAAGGCTGGGGTGGTTCCGTCGGCGTCGGTCCTTGAGATTTCAGGTTCGGACGGCCGTAAGATTATGATCACTGAGGTAATGCATGAAGGGTCGCTGCATTCAGCTATTTTGCTTCCCGTTGGTTGCGATCTTAGTGTCATTAGTGGAGAAGCAAGCTTTACTATCACTGTGAAGTAAGCGCTTTTTGATGAGGTTTTGTCCCTTTGTTCCGGACGAATGAGGTTGCATACAATTCCAACCCCTCATCATTTGAGGGCAAGAAGTACTTTCGTGATTTTCTAAAAATTGAATTTTAATGATATTTATCGTTAAATTTTAATTTATTGGAAATATGATACCCACTCTTGTTGATCTTACTTTGCCGTCTCCGGGATTTTATAATTTCATTAGCTCATGGATATTTGAGCATAAAGGGCTGTTGTTTGTAGTTGATCCGGGTCCTACTAATTCATTACCAATTCTTTATGAGGCTTTAGGGGACAGAGAGCCCGATTATATTCTACTTACTCATATTCATGTTGATCATGCAGGGGGCATTGGGGCTTTATCTAGTAAGTTTCCCGAGGCTAAGATTGTAGCATTTGAAAAGGCCCATAGGCATTTGATAGATCCTAGTCGGCTGATAGAAGCTTCTAATAAAAATGTTGGTAGTCTTATGGATCTATATGGTCCGATAGAAGCAGTAGAGGAATCTAGAATATTAACTAATATAAACGAAATTGAAGGCCTAAAAGTAATTCATACTCCAGGTCACGCGCCACATCATATTAGTTTTATTTTTAAAGATTATATCTTTTGCGGAGAAGCCCTAGGGATATCATGTCCACAAGATTCAGAACTTTATTTAAGACCTGCTTCGCCCCCAGTGTTTGATTTATTATCTTACCTTGGCAGTATAGATAAGCTAGAGTCAGTTTATCAAGGACAGAAATTTTGTCTTGGTCACTATGGAATGCTTGAACTTGGAAATGAAGTATTTGATGCGGCTCGTAGTCAGATAGTTTTATGGAAAGAGATAGTAGGGAGCCATGATTTTAAAGATGATGACGATGTATCAGAAGAAAATTATTCTGCAATAATTTATTTATTAATTCGCAGAGACAAGTACTTTGAACCTTATGAAAATCTTAATAAAGAACTTAAAGAAAGAGAAAAGATTTTTATTAAAAATAGTATTAGAGGATTAAAATAAATTGGCTAAACCTATTTAGCGTAAAGTTTACTTAAGAAAGTAACAACAAGCTCATTTAAAGCTCCTAACCTAGTTTTATTTATTTTCTCCTTGATCGCTTCTGAATATATTACACCATACGGCTTTTTGTGAGGATATGGGATTAGGTGAGCCACTATTTCTTGTTTCTTTGAGTTTAATCCCTCTACCACGTGATGGTTTTTACTATCAAAGACATCTTGTATCAGTGAGTTTGCCATGGTACCGAAGATGGGACAGGCATCTTTAATCTTTATAAATGATGGATGACCCTTTTTGCAAATGGGAACTAAGTCCTTTTCAACCGGATCTAGCGTGTATAAAACAATAGCATCTACCCCTTCATTGGGAAGTAGCTCTGATACGAGCCTTTTTATGGCGACTGATCTATTTGGGGGACTGAGAAAGTCAGATATTATTTCATTTAATAAATTTAGATTTGTAATGTGAGCCATGTTGGCGAGTCTTAGAATTTCAGTTCTAAAACTAAAGTTTGATGGATCGGTATCGGCGACGCTAGATAAGTCAATGAGCAGAGAAGAGGAACTGGGTATTGATTGCGAGTAGGAGTCTAAGTTCACATTATAGCGCGTGTAGATAGTTTTTAATCCATTTTTTCCTATGGAATTTTCAATGGTGGTAACAATTTCTTTTAAAGATTTCTCGCTAACATTGTGAGGAAGAGTACTATGTGCCATCGCGAACTGTTCTCCAATTCCACATAAGGAGCTAAGTCTATTGTGAATAGATGTTTTTGAGTTAGAAGTCTGTATCACTTGTGATGGATTCTGAAGTAAGTTGTAAACTCCAGATTTAAATCCCATTTTCTGAGCCACGGAAGCTCCAAGTTGACTAGGGGAAAAGCCGAATAAATTTGTTAATACTGTTTCCAGGGATGTATTCTCAGGGCTAGCCTTTAATACTTCAATGGCTGCATTAAATTGGGTGGGAAAGTTCCATGCTAATAGAAGCTTTCCCAGAGATTTTAAACTAGAAATGGAATATGCAAAGCCTTTATCTAAAGAAAAGCTTGTAGATAAAGCTTCAACTGTGGTGGAAGTAAGAATACTTTCTTTTAGAAGTTCAAGTTGATATTCGGAAGCATTTTTAATCCTATCGTCTGCGTAATTTCTTTCTATGCTTTCTAGGAGCGGAATCAGAATGTTAAAACTAGATTCAAATTTTTGATTAGCTGCCTGATCAAGAAAGGTTGATTTGTCCATGAACGCACGGATTATAAAAAGGTAGGTACTTATATCCTTTTTAAGATCCTCGATAAGTAGTGTTGGCGAGTTGCCATAGGCGCCAGTCTCAATTTTTGAGCCAATACTTTTAACAACATCTATTTGAGCAGGTATCCAACCTTTGAGTGCTTTTTCGGCGAAATTTTCGAGGTTTGAATTAGGTTTTGCTCTTTCCGAATAGGAATACATTGATTAAGTACTTTGTTGTAAATCTTGATGCAGGGATGAGCAAGATCTTTGCCAACCCAGTTTTGAGTTATTATGACCAGATAACATGATATGAAGTACGAATAAGTCTTAGTGGTAATGAAAAAGACGTTAGTTGCTATTACTATTTTTCATAGCTAGGCCTCCAATTTTATTGAAGTTATGACTTTAATAGTTTTTAGGACTTGGATCTAGGGCTTCTTTTATGTAGTCAAGGCGATTGGCAAATGGATCTGAGCTGTATTCAGATGGTATCGCTGGTAATTCTTCGGGCTTATCTTGTTCTGACTGTGGAACGTAGGTAACACCTTGTTCTTCTAGCGATTTGAATTTTTCCCACTTTTTCTTTGGCTTTCTAGCATCAGGTTGTTCATCAGGAAAAAGAAAATTCTGTAGAGCAGGGTTGTTAGCAACTTCTGGATCTATCTCCACTTCCTCTGCTTCATCAAAAGGGTCTTTCGCCCAAGACTGGCTAGGGCAGAGAGTTATAAATAGGGTAAAAAGTAGTATAATATTTTTCATGTCTAAAGAGTTATTTCTGAAATTCATAAATATGTAGCTTATGTGGCTTTGGTATGAGATAACTCCCTGAACTTTATAGTGATTAAGCAATGCCTAAATTAGCCATATTCGACTTAGATGGAACTCTAATACACTTTCCGTTCTCTTATCTATTTTCTGAGACCCAAAGGATATTAAAGCTTTTTGGCCATCCTGATGTGTCTCAAGAAGACTTAGAAGAAAGCTTTTCAAGTTTTGAGTACTTTAGGGTGGTGCAATATGGATTGAACATTAATTGGAGCTCAGAAGAGGATTTTCAGGCAAAGTTTTGGACGGAGTTTAACTGGATCGATTATCCTAAGGCTCAGGTGTTCGATGATACGATTGATCTATTGGCTCGTATTGATTCTTTAGGC